>CAYUHB010000013.1:0-9579 GCA_964444355.1 uncultured Methanosarcinales archaeon | reverse complement strand
GGTTATGGGAAAAATCCTGAGAATCAACAAAAAAGACCTGAACGAAATTCTATCAGAAGGCCTTCAGCTTATTGAACACGACGTGATGACCGGATTTAATTTTGACGAGAAAACGCCAACCACGCACCTAACGCTGGCCGTGCAATATTATCATAACGTAGAAGAACACATCGGGAAGTTCCTAGAACTCATGGAAAGACTTTGCAGAGAAGAATTCAAACATCCAATAATTCATACAACTGCCAAAAAATGGGGGCTATTCAAATGGAAAGAACCTTTCGCTGATGAGCCAGGAAACCGATACTATGCAGTGCACGCTTGCCCACATTCTCTTGAAAGCATATCCTTCAATGAAGTTCAACAGCGAATAAAAAATGAATTAATCGTGGCAAAAGACAGATGCTATTTCATAACATTCATTGCTGAAAATGGCAACCAATCGCGTTTTCTTATCGACAAAATCAAAAAGCACGCAACAAAATATCTAATGGCCGAGAAAAGAATCAACCCAGACAGGGTTGATGATTATGCATGGGTAAAACCCCTGTTTATGCTGAGAGATGATTTTGACCAGGTGACTGACAAAAGCGACCTTGAACTCGTATACCGCCTACAGTTGCCAAAAGGCAAACGCATAATCTGGAGCTTAATTCAAGCTGAAAAATTAGAAGACTCACTTCAAAAAGCCAAACAATTCCCCTGCGGAGCAAGTTTAGAATGCGAAAAAAGATACGTCGATAAAGAATTCTTTAAGGACTACTAGGAAGCAAATCCCCCAGCTCATCAGAAGAATAAAACCTGACAAGCCTGGCATCATATTTTTGGCCATCTCTTTGGTGCACGTTACGAGTAGCGACAGCAGCATCCCCGTATTCAATGCTGTAAATCATACTTCTGCCAACAAAATCCCTACGAACCCAACAAGCGAGCACCTGGTCCGGCAAAAGCCCATCACGCACTTCCCTTAATAGTGCCGGAGGAACTTTTGCCAAAGACTCGTATCGCTTAAGCTCACCAAGTCTGCCTTCCAGTTCTGCCGGCGGCTTTGACGGCCACACCAGCACCCCCTCAACAGTTTCCACCATACTAACCGTAATATGTACTTTGAAGTATAAAATCTTTTCGTCGAAAAAAGCCAAAAAAACACACTTCAACAAGCCATAACCTGAAGAACTAATCGTCTCTAGGATCCCGCCAGCCGCAATTCTGACAGATAATCCAGCCGCATAACGAGGGCTAAAGCCCAGAGAGACTCCTCACAATGTGCTCTTTACTCCGTAATATCGCACTTGTTCGTCGCGGAAATAATCATACCCTGCGCCTAAAAATCATAAAACCAGCAACAGATATAACTATCGCCAAAAGCAGCGTATAAGCGCTGAATTCAGGCACTGGCGGGTCTCCCAGCAAAGAAATGGTCACTGTATCATTCGCTTTCAAATTGGCATAACCTGCAGCAGAACAGTTGACATCCCAGTCAGACACGCCTGAAGCAGAGAAGGTTCGATTGTATTCGTAAAAGGTGCTGGTCGCATTATAAGCCATAGCAAACGGCCCAGCAGGCGCCAGCTGGAAAGTCACATTACAACTAGCACCGGTAATTGGCGCGTTGCTCGTCGAATTACTATAATTAGCAAAGAAGTAGACCTGCTCGTCAGCGTATCTTGTCAGCGTGTCAGTATCATCCCAAACAGTCAAATTAGTGCCTGGACCAGAAGCATAACCGCTGAAACCAGTGACATCAAAAGTTAAAAAGCCACCGATACAGGAAACAACTGCGCAGGAACTGCAGACGGTTTTTGCAGCCATAATCTCTTCGTATGACTCAGGAGCGCCGGCTTTGGTGTAAATCCGGTAATTGCTGCAGTCAGCCATCAAAGTAACTCGTGCCGGCCCATCCAACTCGCTTAAAGCTGCGGCATCCAAGCTGACAAAATCATCCTCTATAATTATATTATCGTTGAGATTCAAACCGCGGAAATCCCGAGCTCCGGTGAAGACTATCGTGCCTGAGTTGTCGGTCAAAGTGGCGCCAATAACGCTGGCAAGGTTATGCACAGCCAAAGGACTGGAAAAATCAGTAGTGACGCCGTTCTTGAAGTCATTAAAGAAAGGCACATCCTCACGACATTCAACATTAATACCGGTAATGCATCTGACGTCGGTAAAAACAGAAGCCAGACCAAGATTCTGGACATCAATGGTGTTGCCGCTGAAATCGCATTCAATAAAATGATTGTCAGAACTGGCCGGGCCGTTATACAAACCAATATCGCAGCTAGTGGCGGTAATATCCTGGGAGACGCCACCATCGCTGACCTCAAATTTATAACCAATAGTACCATCTTTGACGGCAATATCTCTTAGTTTTGCACCAGAACTTGGATCGATGAAAATCCCGATGTTGACACTGCTGATGTTGGTGTTGTTCACGGTTACAGAATTACTGTTGGAAATATTTATCCCGGTATCAAAATTTTTAATATCGCAATTCTTAATCACCACGTTGCTTCGTCCGTTCATTTTAATGCCAGCACCAGTATTTAAGCCTGTGATGGAATAACCTGCACAGTTCAAAGTAATACTATTTGTGCCGATAGTGAAACAATCACCAACTGTAATTTCATTACCCGACATAGTGTAATCGCCATTCAAAGTGCCGCAGGCAGCAGAAACAAAAGTGGACGTGATAATTGCTATCAAGAATAGCAAAATACCCAAAAACACCTGCTTTTTTTTCATTCTGCTACACAAAACGAGAATAAATTTCTATATAAACTTATTTATTTTGAGTATCCAAATGCTTCTGCGCTTCAGCCATATCAACTTGTGCCTTAGCCACCAACTCTGCGGGTAACTGTTCAAGCTTTAATGCTCTGCCATAGAAAGAAGCAGCTTTTTTATAATCACCATTTTTAAGAAGACTCACCCCAATTGAGATGTAAATCCTGCCCAGATATTCATGCGCATAAGGGACATATTCATCTTCCAATCTCAACTCCAACGATTTTCGAATGTCGCTGTGAGATGCCGTAAAATCGTCTTTCTTTTTGTCCTTTTCCCATCTTCTGAAATAAGCCATACCCCTGGTCAGGTAACCCAAGGCAAAATTTTCATTAACGACTACAGCTTTGGTGCACTGCTCAATGGCACCATCAAAATCACCGCGTTCATGCAAAATATCAGCAATATTATTCAGTGCCTCATAGTTTTTAGGGTAAACTTCGACTGCTTTTTGATGGTTTTCCAAGGCTTTCTCCAAATCATTTTCATTTCTAAAGCTTATGCCGATACCGCAATAAACATCTGATTCGTCTGCAGGTGTGAGCTCGCCCAGTTTGAGGGCTGTCTGATAATCATCCCTGGCTTTTTGGTAATTGCCTAATTTTGAGTTAATTGTTCCACGATTGAAAAACATATGAAAACTATTAACTTCCATCAAATCGATAATATTATTGCAGATTTCCAGAGCTTTTCCCCAATCACCTAATTTTTTATAAATAAACAGCCTTCTGTTCTGGTTAGTCAAACTGGGATTTTTAAGAATGGCTTCTTTAATATCTGCCTTGGCTTTTTCGGTTATTCCGGCCTTAAGCATAGCCATTGACCTTAGACCATAATAATCGCCCAATTTCCTGCCGCTGGAATTTTCGATGGCCAGGGTAAAATATTCGATGGCTTTGCCGATATCATAAAATTCCAGAGGTATTTTGGTTTCGACAGCCTCAAGGCCTTCCACAGTCTTGCTTACAAAGAAATCTGCATGAATACAACCCAACAATTCATAAGCTTCAGCAAATGATTCATCAAGACTCACTATCTTTTCCAATGATTTAACTGCCGTGTGCACTTCACTTTTCTGCAATTGCAGCAAGGCAGCGCTCAATAGGGAAAAAATGTTTTCGCCAATTTTTTCATCTTCTTTTAATTGAGTGCATCGCTCGTAAAAAGTCATAGCTTTAGCTGTATCTTTTATAATATGCCTGGCCGCTTCTCCAGCATAGAAAACCGCTCTCGGGCTTTCCTTGCCCGTTCTTTTCTTAATGACCTCATTCATCTGCTCAAAAGCCTGGACAGCCCCATCGCCGTCGCCCTGCTCCATAAGCAACTGACCTCTGGCAAAATAAGCATCCGGGGAAAGCGGGTCAACGCTGATAGCTCTAGTGATATGCGCCAGAGCCATTTTATGGCTGCCGCCACGGACAATAATCTCCGAAGCATCCCTTAAATATTCGCCAGGGGAAATCATCAACCCTTCCAAATAAGCATCAACATCCTTAATCAAGTCAGCGACACTCTGATACCGGTCTTTTGGTTTAACAGCCAGGCATTTCATCACAATCCTGACCAGATCCCGGTCTTTGATGCCTCTTTCGTTCAATGGAATAATATCGCCTGTGGCGATAGCCGCCAGAGCGCGCGCCTGGTTGGCTGCATTCCAGGGGCGGAATCTTCCTCCCACATCCAGCGAAGTTTCAAAACAAAGCAGGTTGTAAAGCACGCCGCCCAAAGCATAAATATCAGAGCGCTCATCAATGGCATTGATGTCGCCCAGAGCCTGCTCAGGCGACATATAAGTTATGGTGCCCATAACCGTGCCGTCCATTGACAGCTGGTCATTCTTTACGGCAATAATCTTTTCCAGCTTTTCAGCAAATTTTTCATTCCTGATTTTAACCAGACCCCAATCCATAACCAGAACTTCACCAAACTTACCGACCATAATATTATCCGGCTTTAAATCACGGTGAATAACACCTTCAGAATGGGCATAATTCATTGCATCCAAAACATCGCGGAAAATCCCCAGGCGCTTGCGAATAGTGTACCGCTGCTGATAATCTTTATCTTCGATGTACAATTTTTCGACAATGTCTTTAAGCGATTCTCCGCGGACTACCGCCATAGTAAAATAAGGCTTGCCCTCAGCATCAATGTTAAGAGGCTCAAGAATCGGAGGAATATTAGGGTGGAAAAGATTGGCGTGAACCGTGGCTTCCCTGACAAAAAGCCTGATAGCGTGCTGGTCTGTGGTATTCAAAACGCGCTTGAGGGCGACTTCCCTGCCACAACTGGTTTCACGCGCCTTCAAAACCTCACCCATACCGCCTTTGCCCAACCGGGAAATCTTTTCATACTGCCGGACAGCAGTTCCAGAAAAAGTCTCGCCAGCGGGTTTTGGCGCTTCAACATAAAGAGTTTCATCCTTTTTAGCCCTGTGCAGGCTTTCCTTAACTACCACTGTTTCCCTTTCAAAAGCCCTGAGAAGATCGCCAAGGTCTTTTTCAGCCTGACCTGTGTCTTTTATATCAAGTTCTTCAGTCATTTTAACACTTTTATTACTTTATAATAGTGAATTAAAGAGCATTATTTAAACTTTACTTAAAAAAAGAACTGCAGCGCTGTACGGGAAGAAAGTTTGAATTCTGCATAACGAACGATTAGAGACTCCTCACACAGCACGCCTAAGTCCCTTATGGCGTGCGAGTTCGTCGATGTCATCCGTCAAATTTATATACCACTACTTAGTAATTACTGGATATGAAACGCCATATGCCTGATCATTATATAACGTACGTTGACAAAAAGGGCATAGAAAACCTATTAACCAGCTTATACAACTATAGCCAGGACAAGCTCGTATTCATAGACAACTCTTTTTTCCCATGGCTTATCAACTACCTGAGAGCCGTCAAAGACGTAAAAAAAATCAGCCCTGAACTCACAGATAAAGCAAACGCAACATACAAAGGGCTTGACGAACTGCTCACACAGCACGGATACAATCCATCTTTCGGCTGCAATGGAACAATACACATACCAAAAGAAACAGGAAGCGAATTATGCAAAAGCGCCAAAATAACAACAGATACAATCGATGAAAAACTCAAAGACTTCAACAAACTGTACGAGCATACACAAAAAAGATGGAGAGACATCAAAACATACCTGACAACAATGCGGGAACACATGCAATCCCTAATGGAATACGCAAAACACCTGCAAGGCCAAACAACAGACCCAATAGCAGAAGAAATAGCGGATATGTTAAACTGTCTTAAACCCCATTTCAAATGGGGAATAAAAGGAGGCAATAAAGACATACACCTTGTCGCAGCCGCATTCTCAAAAGCACTAACAACACAAAGAGAAGCATATATAATAACCGAAGACGAAGATATCAAAAATGTCGCACACTGCCTTTACAGCCTGTTCGCCTGCAGCAATACAGGACTTCAACCGTTATTCAATGACTATACTGCAAAAGTTACAGTGCTAAAAGCAGAATATGAGGCTGAATTCACAAAAATTTTTGATTACAAAAAAATCCCAATAGGAAAAGAATACAGCATAGAATCACAACTAACAGGTTCATTTCAGCCAGGGTTAACATTTAAAGAATCAAAAAATGACGCTTTAGACAGAGCACTCAAAAGAATTAACAGAACAAAACCGATTCTGAAAATGATGCTAAGCGCTGAAAAGAAAAAAACAGCAGCTGCAGCAAAACCAGCTCCAACACCAGAGCCGAAAAAGCCAGAAAAGATTTCAGGCCCGGATGCAATACCAGTATTAGCAGAAGCGGCATCACTAAGAATGGAAGCAGAAAGACTGGAAGAATCAACAGACTTTCCAAACCCCGCATTTGAAACAGCACCTCAAGAACCACAACCTGTATCACCAGAAATTAATGCAATAGCAGAAAGAGCACTTGCAGAAGGCGCACCTCAAGACCCTGCAAAAATAGCAGAAACATTGCGAGCAATAGCAGAACAAAAACTAAAAGAAGAACTGGCAGCAGCACCACCTGTGCAAACAGCACCTGCAGTTAAATCTCCAGAACCGCTATACAACACCTTCCAGATAGTCCGAGATTACGCAAGACAAGCATACGAAAAACCAGAAGAAACACCTGAAAAACAAAAAGCAATGTCAGCACTGGAAGAACTCGCGAAAACCGGATCAAAAGAAATCAGCGATGAAATAACAAGCCTGCTGGAAAAAGACATCAACCACAAGCTCGGCACTGCCATAACAGAACTAGAAAAGATAAAAACACAAATAAAAAATATGGTAGCCACAGAAAACTGGGAAGAAAAACCAGAATTCGCCCAGCTAAACCTCGCTCTTATAGAAGCCTTGCAAAAAAAGAAAGAACTGCAGACAAAACTGGGCAAATAATTCTGCATAACGAACGATTAGAGACTCCCCACAACAAACACGCTTAAATATATCCACTATTAAGTAGTAGTTATGTTAACGCCTGACAAAGAAGAAAGCCTCTACCACACCTTATTAGTCCTTGAAGGCACAAGCATAGCTTCCAAAAAAGCAGACGACAGAATAAGAACACTGCTTGAACAACACGGCACACTCAAAAATGCGCACAATCAACAGCTCAGCCTATTCGAACCAGACATCGGATGGCTTGCCGAAAAACTTGAAAAAGCGCCTGATTTCAGAACAATAACCGTAAACAATCCTGAATACCCTGACTGGCTGAAAGAACTTAACGCGACACCAGTAATCTATGCCAGAGGAAACCTTGAACTCCTAAAAACGCAAACAATAGCAGTAATAGGTACAAGACACCCAACACAAGAAGCACTTGAAGAAGGCAGAGAAAAATGCCGAAAACTACTCAACGAAAACTATACGATAGTCAGCGGGCTGGCATCAGGATGCGACACGCTTGGACACAAGCAGGCAATAGAACACGACAGCAGAACAATAGCAGTCATCGGCACACCGCTAGACAAGCACTACCCGCCTGAAAACAGGCAATTACAGGAACAAATAGCGAAAGAACACCTGCTAATAACGCCATTCCCAATCGGCATTACAACACGCCAATCACACTTCGCATACAGAAACCACCTCACAGTCAGCCTGTCAAAAGAAGGAATAGTCGTAATACAGGCAGACGACAAGAGCGGAACACAACACGCAATAAGACACGCCAGCAGGCAAGGCAAAACAATCTACGCACTCCCAAACAACTTCGACAAAGGATACAAGTGGGTAGAAAAATACAGGCCTGCAAAAACATGATATACCTCGACCTAGACGAAACAATAGCGAGAACCTGGCACTTACTGCCATACAGAAGAACAAAAGAAGGAAGAGAATACCTCGCAAGAAACATAAACCTGATGGAAACACCAGCAATACACCCTGCTCTCACAGAAATCGCCAGACGAAGCACAATACTAACAAACTCTTCGTTGGAATACGCGCAGGCATTAACCAGAAAACTCGGACTTAACGTCCCAATAATCGCAGCAGCAAAAAAACCATTCACAACACTGCCGGAAGGCTCACTCGTAATAGGAGACGAAGCAAAAGACGTTCTGACAGCACACCAAAACAAACTGCCAAGCATAGGCACTGCCTGGGGTTACAGCACAAAAGAACAACTCGAACAGGCAGGAGCAACACGCACAATAACAAGACCAGAAGAACTTCCGGATTTGATAATAGAATTTGAAAAAGGAAATCTAAAATATATGCCGATACAGCCAAAATACAACTTTCTTCCTGCAAGCGAATGGTCTGCGCCAGCGCCTGATATTATTTGGAAAGCGCTCGGAACATACATACCAGTAATGGATGAAAACTTCGACTACTTCTCAGGAGACCTGCTCGACTACAAAAATGCAAAAGACCACACGTTTGAAGAAATCAAAAACGGGCAAAGAATAGAATTCTACACAAAAGGCAGAATCATGAGCCGGCAGACATTCCTGCAACTGTTCCAGAACTACATCAGCAAACTAAACACCGCAATAAACCCTGAAAGCACAGCAATCCCTGCGCCAAACTCGCTGCCTGAATACTGCTACAAAACAGACACAAACGCGCTGGTAACACAGAATTTACGGGCGCAAAAGCCAAAAACCAGAACAGTCCACAGAATTTACCCAAAACCAGAATCACACCAAGGCCACAGGGAAAAACAACTGCACTACACAACAATGGGCATAGAAAACGCGACAGTTGATACAGACATAACAATCTTTGACGACATCACAACAAGCGGAACACAAATAGAAGCCATCGCAAGACTATTCAGGTGGAAAGGACACAGAGGCAGGGTATACGCGCTGACGTTAGGGAAGACTAGAGACGCGTTCTAGGAAGACTCACGTTATTTCGCCCCTCTTAATTATGTGAAAATAATACCTCTTAACAGTAGCAAAAAATGACAAGTTTTATATACTCTCCTTTTAAAGATATTGAAACGGAAAACTAAAAGAATCTGGATATCAATCTAAAATTCTAACAGTTTTTTTGAAAAAAATGACGACCGTCACCATAAAAGGACACGAATTCGAAGCTGTGCTCGCACACGATTCATTCGGCAGAAGAGCACTGCAGTACAAGAACAAGATAATCAATGCGCTCAGCAAAATCGGCTTAGTAGCCGATGACATAATCCTGGATCTTGAACCGATTGCGATAAAAAACGTCCAGGCATCAGCAACCTGGTATACAGAAGGCTACCGCATGTATTACAGCTACCAATCCGCCAAAAGATATGTCGACAACCTATATATCGTTTACAAAGTCATAGAACTT
>CAYUHB010000012.1:0-10452 GCA_964444355.1 uncultured Methanosarcinales archaeon | reverse complement strand
AAAAAGGTTGATGCTTTCTTGTTTGTCGGCTCTGGCGAGTTTCATCCGATTAATGTTGCTTTGAAGACTGGGAAAAAGGTTTGGTTGTGGAATCCTGTTTCAAAGAATTTTGGCTTGCTGGACGAAAAACTGATAGAAAAATACAATAAAGTGAAGCAGGGAAAGCTTGCCAAGTTTTTGCATTCAAAAAAGATCGGCATTATTGTTTCAACCAAGATGGGCCAGAAGAATCTGATGAGGGCGTATGAGCTGATGAAGAAAACTGATAAGGAATATTATTTGTTTGCCTGCGATGAAGTCAATGTTGCCGAGTTTGAAAACTTTAATTTCATTGAGTTCTGGGTTAATACTGCCTGTCCGAGGATTGAGGACGCGAGGATTATTCATATCGATGATTTGATTGATGCTGGCTTGTTGAAATTGAAAAAAGATTCTTGTGAGGTGCCGATTTGGAAAAGCGATCTTGGCTTGCATTGATTTTGCTTATCTCCTGCTCTGCCCCTATTGTTACTTTTGATAATGTTTCATTCAATATTGAAATCGCCCAGACTCAGCAGGAAAGGGCAAAGGGTTTGATGTTCAGGGAATCAATGCCTGGCAATCATGGTATGTTGTTTGTTTTTGAGAAAGATGGTCCTCTTGCTTTCTGGATGAAGAATACTTTGATTCCTCTTGATATGGTTTTTATTGATGATAACCTGACTGTTGTTGATGTTCTTACTGCTGAGCCCTGTAAAGCTGACCCGTGTCCTTCTTACAAATCTCGCGGCAGGTATGTTCTTGAGATTAATGCAGGTCTTGCGGAAAAATTCAATATTAAGAATGGTTCAGTGATGTTACGTAAATGATATTTTAGTGTCTGTTGCGAACGTGCTTCCCAGCCCTTTTCCTATGCTGTAGAAGCTTTCGGATGTCATTCCTGCTATCTTGTCAAATATTGTTTTGTATTCTTTGTATTCGATTGGCTCTGCTGTGATGTTGAGTGTTTTTTCAATGTATTTGAGCGCTTCTTTTCTTCCGCCGAATTCGTCTATGAGTCCGAGTTCTTTTGCCTCGCTTCCTAAGTATGTGAATCCTGTTGCCAGGCTTCTGACTGTGTCTTCTGGCAGGTTTCTGTTTTCTGCCACTGCTTTGATGAATTCAGTGTGGAGCTTGTCAAGCATGTTTTGGAACAATTGCTGTTCTTCCGGCGTCATGTCTCTGTATCTTGTGCCTGCGTCTTTGAGTCTTCCTGCCGTAAGTCTTCTGTAGGTTACATTGTAATCTGCCAATAGTCCTGGTATTTCCAGCCTGCTTGCTGTTACTCCTATGCTTCCTACGATGCTCATCCTGTTCGCGAATATTCTGTCTGCTGCTGTTGATATCCAGTAAGCTCCGGATGCTCCTGTTTCTCTGATGACTGAGATTTTTGTTTTGTTTACCAGTTTTATCGCGCTTGCTATTTCGTCTGTCGCAACAGGCGTGCCACCTGGGCTGTTTATTTCAATTATGACTGCTTTTATTTCGTCATTTTCTTGTGCTGATTCAACGAGTTTTACTATGTCCATGCTTTTCATGCCGGGCATTAAACTGCCAGAGTCATCTGTTTGTATCATTCCTTCTATTGGTATTACTGCAACGTTTCCTCTTTGGACTGAGGGTATGTATGCTCCGAATATGCTGAAGAATATCATCGCGAACATTAATAGCAGGATTATGCTTATTCCTATGCTGATTATTTTCCAGGTTGCCCGGAGTATTTCTCCGCCTGTTACTCTTTTCGGTTCCTCTTTTTTTTGCATGTTGCTCTTCATGTATATTTTTATTTATATATGTTTGTGTTTAGAGAATTTTGATTAACTATTAATATTGTCAAAATTCTCTTAGAGGACTTTGACTAAAATATAGGTTATTCAAAGTCCTCTTTACAGTATTTTTGGTATGATTCTTTTTGTTTCTTCTTTGTAACCCATCCATCTGTCTCCGAATTTGTCTTGCAAGGCGCGTTCTTCCTGGCTTATCCTGTATAAAACGCTTGGGATGAACAGTATGATTGCGAGTGCTAATGCCCATATGCTTCCCATCGTCATGCTGAATCCTATTACCAATAGCAATTGTGCTGTTTTGTTTGGGTGTCTTAGTTTTCTGTAGATTCCTGTTTGTGCTGCTTCAAAGCCCGCGCTTAGTCTGTCCTCGAATGTTTTGTCTTCGTGCAGGTGTCTTCTTGCGATTATTTGCAGCAGTCCTCCGAGGAAGAATATGACTAGTCCTGTCCACATTATTGCGTCGGCTGCAGGATCGTTTTTGACGTAGTATGCCAGAGCTATCCCGACTGTCAGCAGTTCTGTTATTATTACCATCCAGGTGCTTTCGTTGTTTGACGTTTTTGCTGTTTTGAAGATTAATGTCCTGGTTACTTTTTTGCCAAGCAGTGCAATGCCGATTATGATTAGCAGTACGATTGCTGCTATGAGAACTTTAATCATGTTGACCATAACACGAGTTTGAGAGGGGGTAATTTATATGGTTTTTGTTAGAGAAGTCCTTTTCTTATTAATTCCGGCACTATCTCAGCATCCAGCATGTGTCCAAGTGTTATTCCTTTTTCTTTGTAGTCTTTGTCTACCCATGCAATTTCTTCTATTTCGTGGCCTGGCTTAGCTTCTCCTTCTAATTCACAGAAATAGCACGATATTCTTATTGTTTTGGTTGGGTCGTGTGCTTGTCCTTCAAATATCTGGAATTGTTTTGGGTTGATGGGTTTGCAGTTTATTTCTTCATCGAGTTCTCTGCGGAGACATTCTAGTTCTGTTTCTCCGGGTTCTAGTCTTCCTCCTAGTGCAAAGAATACTTTTTCTCCTTTCTCTCTTGTTACGAGGAGTTCTTTGTTGCGTATTACTATTCCCGCTATTTTGTTAATGTCTGCCATTATATCTGTATCTTTATTTGATTATTTTTAAGTCATATGGGTGCAAGAGCGGTATTTAGTAGTCACTAAAAAGTAGTAAAGTTTATATAGTGCTCTTTTTAATACATTGCTTATTGGTTGTAATAAAATGATTGCAAATCTGATTCAAAGAGTAAGTAATGCTGTTTCTGGAACAGTTGCTGCTACTGCACTTGCCGCATCGATATTCTTTGCTGGCTGCAGCAGCAGAGACAACCCGTATGAAGGTATGAGTTTGGAGCAGGTTGTTTCTACTGTGAACCGTCCTAAGGAAGCTCAGGAATACATCGATTTGAACTTAAGTTATGCTTATGGCGACTTGGACATTCAGAGGCAGACTGCGCTTAATGGTGCTGAAGTTCAGGGTTTTAGGAGAACATATGACCGAAAGCAGGGTGTTTGCAGGGACGGCTCGGTTGCAGTTGCTGCGATGTTGAAGGACGATGGTTTTCCAGCGTTGATTCTTGATGCTAGTTGGACTGGTGGAAGATGGACAGGTCATTCTGTTTTTGTTTTCCAGGATTCAGAGGGCAAATGGGGTTCTGCAGGAATAAACGACACTGATTACAGGCATACTGAGTTCATTACGATTGATGACTTAGCAAGAGACGTGGCGAGACAATACCAGGGCGATTACAAGGGTTTTACTTTATACAATTTGTCATCGATAGATTTGATTGAAGGCACTAATGAAGGGCTTGTGCTGAAAACGCCGTTTATCAAAAAACAGGTAATGTCTGGCAATGAAATAACAGGCACTACAAACAGAATAAGCACTGGGTATGAGCATAAGTGGACGGACACAAGCGTACCCAATTCAGGTTTCACAAAGAGATATACTGATGATTTGTTTGAAGACTATTCTCTTTTTACGACTTCAGATGCTTTTGGAAATGTTATTAACCAGCAGGAATGGCAGGTTTTGCAAAGAGCTCCTTCCCGGCTCCCAATTGAAACGCTTCAGACATTAAGCGAAAATGGGGAGATAATAACCGATAGGAAATGGATTCTTTACACTCCCGATAACAAAGTGCAGCAAGAGATTTTGGAAGGCAGAAACAATGGAGTTCTTGTTTGTTACGCGATTACTTTAAACGAATACAATAATGGTAAAAAGACTGCAATAGAGACCAGAAGGAGCATGGATGGAGATTGTCAGTTTGATAGCATTGGAAGAACAGAGTTAAACCCTGACGGAACTATGACGGTGTATATGGATAATAATGCAGATGGGGTTTGGGATTCGGTAACAACTTCATCTCAATAATTTTTTATCTTTTTTTCTTTACTCCAGCTTTTTCACAGTAATCATACACCGGGCATTTCGAGCAGAACGGCGACACAGGCACACAGATTGTTTTTCCGTGGTCTACAAAAATATTGTTCAGCGACAGCCAGTGTTTTCTCGGCACGATTTGCATTAATTTTTTTTCTGTTTGTTCTGGCGTTTTTGTCCTGACCCAGCCTAATCTGTTGCTTAATTGGTGCACGTGAGTGTCTACCGGCAGTGCTTCTTTTTTGAATGAGTATACGAGCACGCAGCTTGCCACTTTTCTTCCTACGCCCGGCAGTTCTGTTAATTCTTCTATCGTGTCCGGCACTTTTCCATTGAATTTTTCTGCAACAATTTTTGCCGTATTAATAATATATTTTGCTTTTTGGTTGTAGAATCCTATTTTTCTGATTATTTCAATGACCTCTTTTTTGTCTGCTTTTGCAAGTTTCTCAATCGTAGAATATTTTTTGAACAGTTTCTCAGAAACAATTTCTGTTACTTCGTCTTTTGCTCTTGCGCTTAGTATTGTTGAAATCAGGACTTCGTAGGCGTCGTATTTTCTTCCTATTCTTTCGAGCATTGTTGTTCCTTGCTTTCTTGCAAGGATGCTCAATACTTTGTCGATTTCAGCGTGTGTTGTCATGGAATCAGTTCTCAACAGCTTCACTATATTATATGCGCCTGTATAAATAAGTGTCATAGTCCCTGCGTGGTAGTTAAACTTAGAAAGATTTATAAAGCATAATTCTAGGGTATATTCATGGCGTTTCACGAATACTTTGGATTTTCAAGGAATGGCATTAATTCTCGGGCTTTGACATTGCCTGAGCTTGATGTAGTTGATGACAAGGAGCATTGGAAGTTGAGGAAGTATCGTCATGCTTTTCTCAGGGCAGTTCATTATGGCAAGTGTCTGCCGTTGGATGCCTGTCTTTTGTTGAATATGAATCCTTCTCAGATTCTTGGAGTTATGGCTGGTTTTTACATTATAGCGGATAGCGGGGCGTTTGGGAAGTGGAAAACTGGTCCTGTTGAGCTTTATTACGATTTGTATAAAAGAGGTCTTGCGGACTATGGAAATCAATTGAATCAGATTGAGAGGGTTTCCTTGGAAAAGCGCGTTCATCCTTTTTCTGGAACTGACAGGTCTTTGTTTGAGCGTCTTGGTGTGGCGGTTTGCAGGAATCCTGATATTTCTGCAAAGTTTCAAGTGTCAGACAGCCTGAAGCGTCTTTTTGATACACAATTACAGGAGGTTTATGATCCTGGGACAGACAGGCCTCACGCGACTAACAGGCGGAGATATGCCAAGAACATTCTTGCTTGTTTGAACAGCATTTATGCAGAGTTCAGGAATTCTGATAAGTTTGATTATGAAACAGTTATGGCCCGAAATGCCATGATAATTCCATAATTGTTAAAAACTGGTTCAATTATTTCTGCAGCATGAACATCTTCAACAAGCTCTTTCAGGCATTCGGTCCTCAGGGCTGGTGGCCTGTCAAGGGTGAATACAGGCAGAGAACACTGTCTGAAGCTGACCGTTTGGAAGTCTGCATTGGCGCAATCCTGGCTCAAAACACCAGCTGGAAGAATGTTGAGAAAGCGCTTGAGAACTTGCACAAATGTAATCTTATGGACTTGAAGAAGCTTGCATTAATTGACGAAAAGAAACTTGAGAATCTTATCAGGTGCAGCGGCTATTACCGTCAGAAAGCAAAAAAACTGAGGATTTTCGCGCAGTGCATTCTGGAATCCGGCTCTTTGAAGACTTTTTTTGCAAAAGAAAATCTTCGTGACGAATTATTGTCGGTCTGGGGCATTGGTCCTGAGACTGCTGACTCAATCATGTTGTATGCTGCTGAAAAGCCAATTTTTGTAATTGACGCATATACAAAGAGGATTATGTCTAGGTTTGGCGTCTGCAAACCTGATGTTGATTATCAGGTATTGCAGGGTTATTTTCACAGAAAACTGCCTCGTGATGAAAAATTGTTTAATGAATATCATGCCCTGCTGGTGGAGCTGGCGAAGAAAAATTGTAATAAGACTCCTGTTTGTTCTTCCTGCCCGATAAAAAAATCCTGTCAGAAAGTTTTATAACATAATTCTTATTCTACGAATTTATGGGCTTGCTGGAAAAGCTTATGTTTTGGAAAAAGGAAGAGGAGATGCCTTCTGAGTATCCTCGTATTGCCGAGTTATCTGTTCCTGAGCAGCCGGCTCCTGCAGGCATGGAGCATCTTGGTATGCCGCATATGGAGTCTCCTGCCGAGCCTGTTCCTCCTGCTTTTGCACAGCCCCAGGCTTTTTCACAGCAACAGCAGCAATTTACTATGTCGTCTGACCAGCAGCTGCAGTTAATCTCTTCTAAGCTTGACACGATTAAAGCGCAATTGGAGACTGTTTTGCAGCGTCTTGAGCGTTTGGAGAAAAAGGATGATTTGAGTCCTTACCAGCAGCGATGGCGAAGCGTTTAACATTTTGGAGCATTGCAGTTTCTGTTTTTATTCTCGATAGAATCTCGAAATTCTTGATCCTTGCATACATTCCTGTTTATTCTGAAATCAACCTGAAAGTTTTTTCTTTGACGCACGTCTTGAACACAGGCACTTTTTTTGGATTGTTGAAAAACGCTTCCTGGTTTTTTGTCTTTTTTGCAGCAGCTGTCAGCGTTTTCCTGGTTTTGAAGTACAAGTCTTTTCCGGATTCCCTGCAGCCAATGCTCGGTCTTATTCTCGGGGGCGCTGTTGGAAACCTCGTCGACCGTTTGCTGTACGGTGCAGTGATTGACTTCATAGATTTTCATTTCTGGCCTTCATTTAATATTGCTGATTCAGCAGTTACTATAGCTGTTGTACTGCTGTTATTGCGTGAATATTGGCCTAAGAAGCAGCGTTCTTGATTCTTCGCTCTGCTCGACAAAGTCGAGTGATTTTCTCTCTCCTTGCAGAGCTAGGAAGAGAGAAAATCAGTCCGTAGGACCAGAGCGGAACGTCGAAAGGGAGCCATAGAAACGCAAAGTTTAAATATATCCAGTATACAAATATCTATATTAGTCGAGCTTACTCAAAGAGGTGAAAAATATGGCAGACGACCACAAAGGTATTGCTTTGGTGATTCTAGGCATAGTGGCAATTATTGCTGTTGTTGGTTTGGTCTTGTTATTCGTCGGGACTAAGGGAGCAACAGGTGAAGGAATTTATGGCGGTGCAATGAAGAAGATCGCATATCCGAACTGGGTTGGTAGAGGTGTCCCGGCGAACAGGCCTGGTGAAGAAGATTTGTGGCCGACTACTGCAAGTAAGGATTTGTCAACTAATTGGAATTATTACGGAAAACCAGACAAAGATCCAGTTCAGGATGTTCCTTCCGCGATGAGAAAATGCGGTACTGGCGGAATGTTGATTGGCTATGCAGAGAATTTGCCTGGATATTATAGGGGCAAAGGATACATGGTTATTGAGACAGGCGACAAGGCAGGCTTGTGCATATATCCGCAAACAAATATGGTCGGAGGTGTTGCCGGTCAGATATAAGTCAGAACGATTGTACGTTTTGACAAAGCGAAAAATATATAAAGAAGTGTGTGCTTAACCACACAAAACGATTAAGCAAAAAACTAAACGAGGTGATTGCTTGTGGCAGAAGAAAGTGGTAAAGGAATTGCATTAGTAATTCTAGGCATCGTAGCGATTATCGCCATTGTTGGCCTTGTGCTCCTATTTACTGGTGCGCGAAAGGCAGCAACTGGAGAGTTCGTCGTTACTGCTGCTAAAGAATACGGTGGTGCGATCAAGGGTGTTTACGACCCGTACTCAAGAGCATTTGCGGGACGAGCGTATGAGTTCCCAACCGGACCTCAAATCTATTCTGGTCTTGGACAAGAAATGCAAAAAGTTGCTTGGGAAGTTACTGGTGAAACAGGAACTCCAAAAGCAGAACAGTTTGAAAAAACACACACATATGAAGGCGATGTTGGTTCACAAGCATTTGCAAAAGCTTGCTACTACCTATCGTACTTGACGACTGGTGACGGATACTTGTACTCTGAGCCGACCGAAGAGAGCCAGGAATTAGCTGCTCGCGGTGGTCCAGCAAATTGCAAGCACGTTACAGAGTTGAAAGCGTACGACCCAACAGTGTTGGCGAACAGATATGGTTTGCACAGAGACAGCATTGTAGCATGGTCCCAGACAGTCTATGACTCTGGTGTCAACTGGTGCTGCAAGCCGCCACGCTTAACAGGAGTTGTTTAATAACTCCTTAATTTTTTATTTTTTAACTTTTTTATGGAAGCCTTTGAATTGTATTCTATGTATGTTGTTATCACGATTGTTGTAGGTGTTTCTATTCTGTTTTACCTCTTTCACTTCTGAGTGGTGTTAAACTCTTTTTAAGTAGGAGCAATGCGGTGTAATTATGGAATCGAAAGCAGAAATGTGTTTTGAAGCCTCTTGGGAGGTTTGCAATAAGGTTGGAGGTATTTTTACTGTTGTTCAGAGCAAGATATTGCCTATGCAGGAGCATTATGGCGCTAATTATTTCCTGGTTGGTCCTTATTTTCCTAAGAAGGCTTGGGGTATTTTTGAGGAAAAATTGCCTCCTGACGAGTGTCGTTCTGCTTTTGACAGGCTGAGAAACGAGGGTATTGACGTTCATTTTGGCACGTGGATAACGAAAGGCAGCCCGAACGTGTTGCTTGTCGATTTTACTAATTTCTCTGCTCAGAAGGACGATATTAAGCGTAAATTGTGGGACTGGTACCAGATTGACAGTCTTTCTACAGAGTGGTTTGATTTTGATGAGCCTGTTGTCTGGGCTTATGCTGTTGGACGGCTGTTGGAGGAGTTAAGTCTTGCTTACAGCAAGCGTATTGTTGCCCAGTTCCACGAATGGCTTGCTGGTGCTGCTTTGCTTTATTTGAGGCATAATGATGTGAAGGTTGGCACTGTTTTTACTACGCACGCTACTACTCTTGGCCGCGCTTTGTCTATGCAGGAGAGGGATATTTATGAGCAGTTGGAGAGTATTGATTCTGATAATGAGGCAAAGCGTCTTGGTCCTTCTGTTTGGGCTAAGCATTTGTTGGAGAAGCAGAGTGCTCTGAATGCTCACGTTTTTACTACAGTGAGTGAGATTACTGGTCTTGAGGCTAAGCATTTTCTTGGACGTAAGCCTGATGTTTTGCTGTTTAACGGCTTGGACATGTCAAAGTTTCCAACATTTGAGGAGGCTTCATTGAAGCATAAATTGTTCAAGAACCGTATTAAGCAGTTTTTGATGTATTATTTCTTTCCGTATTATAGTTTTGATATTGATAATACTCTTATTTATTTTCTTGCCGGCAGGTATGAGTTTCACGACAAGGGCATTGACGTTTTCATCAAGGCTTTGGGCAGGTTGAATGACCAGTTGAAGAAGGAGAAGTGTGAGAAGACTATTGTTGCCTTTTTTTGGGTTCCTGGGAATGTTAAGGCTATTCGTCCTGAATTGCTGGAAAGCCGGTCTTACTTTGGCGACATTAAGGACAGCGTTGATGACATTCATGAGGACGTTCATAACCGCTTGTTGTATATGTTGCTGGCTGGAAAGGAAGTTTCAAAGGAATTGCTTTTGGGTGATGACTTTTTGCAGGATTTAAAGCCAAAGCTTAAGCGTTTGTCAAGGCAGGGCGTTCCTCCTATCAGCACCCATATGTTGTATGATGAGGATAAGGACGCTATTATGACTTCTTTGATTTCTGCTGGTTTGGATAATGCTCCTGATGATGTTGTTAAAGTGGTTTTCTATCCGATTTATTTGTCTGGCGCTGATGGTTTGCTGGACACGAGTTATTATGAGAGCATGCAGGGTTCTCATTTGGGTGTTTTTCCGAGTTATTATGAGCCTTGGGGTTATACTCCTTTGGAGGCTGCTGCTTTGGGCGTGAGCAGTTTGACTACTGATTTGTCAGGCTTTGGCCAGTATATTTGCAAGGAGTGTTCTCAGCAGAAGTATCCTGGTGTGTTTGTTTTGCCGAGGTTTAAGAAGTCTACTGAGGAGATTGTTGCTGCTTTGACTGATATGATGTCTCAGTTTGCTCACTTTTCTACGAAAGAGCGTATTGAGAATAAGATTGTTGCGCAGAAGATTGCTGCCGGTTCTGATTGGAAGCTGTTCATCAAGAATTATATAGTTGCTCACAATATGGCTGTTGAGAAGTTATGATGGCTAAAATTTATTTGTTCAGGCACGGTCAGACTCATTT
>CAYUHB010000011.1:1557-10771 GCA_964444355.1 uncultured Methanosarcinales archaeon | reverse complement strand
CATTCGGTCCGTATGTTGACATTGTGTCAACGCCGTATCCTGCCACTGCAATAGATTTCGAATTTGATGCCATTGTGCCTCCGCTTGGATTCGAGACTGTTGAACCTATACTTCCGCCGTTTGCATCAATGCTTGATGTTGTTCCTGCTGTTGCAGAGGAGCTGCTGCTGCCTACACTTGCGCCGAATAGTGCTGTGCCGAGATTTGCCGGGTTTTCGCCAATGTTGACGCTTGAGCCCGGTATCGGATTTCCGGCTGCATCTTTTGGTGTCCACGTGTTGCCGTCGACTTCTAGTGTGCCGGTTGGCGTGTCGATTGTTACGGTGCTTGATGTTTGTGTGATTGTTGTTGAGGAGGAGCCGCTTTGAACTGATGATGTTATTCCAGCTGTTCCTCCGATAGTGCCGACGTATGTTCCTGCAGCAGAGCCGTCAGCGCTTACGTGGATTGTTCCTCCTCCGTTTGCATCTTTAAAGTTAACAGTTCCATAAATAGTTCCCGTGCCGGGATCAGTCTCGATTTTCTGTTCCCAGTTGAAGTCGTCAAAAATGAGTATGTTTATGTTAAAGAAGATGGCGAGAAAATTGGAAACGCCTGGAATAAGAATGAATCCTGGTGTGTTTGTTACTTGGCCTGTTCCTCCGCCTCCTTGGATTGTTCCGTTTGTTCCGTTGCAAGTGCTCCATATTAAGTCCGGATATATGAACTCCTCGCAGTAATGTGTTGAATTTGCGATTTTCACTGAGAACGTGTTTGACGTATTTGATTGCTCTTGTGCTGCAGGTCCTATGTAAAACTTGTAGTAATCAGTCAGCGTGTTTGATATGAATTTGAATATTCCTCCTGCATTGTTGTTGAAAACGGTTGGTTTAATTTCTTCTGCAGGATGCCACTGTTGTGCGTATGCTGTTACTGCTAGAAGTATTACTATCCCCAATAACACACCCACTTTTTTCATTACTGGCTTCAAAGTGTGCTTTGATATTTAAATTTAACTTTTCAAAAGTTTTATAAATCATCCATTGTTAGTCTGGTTAACAAAAGGGGGTATTATGGAAGATTTTGTTCCTGCGTGCGTGTTTCAGTACTCTACAGAGCACTTGCTGAAGAAGGATAAGGTGAGGTTTTATTATGCCCTGAAGGGTCGAGATGGTCGTTCTGGTATTGTGAAGAATTTGAGTATTGAGCATTTGGGCAAGACTGTGCTTTTGGTTCCTGAAAATAATGCTTCTGATGTTGATGATTTCCTGAATTACTGGAAGTGCAGGTTCAATAAGAGGAATTTTTGGGTTAAGAAATGAGAAAGATGTACTTGTTTGGAATGCTGGCAATTTTGTTAATTACGCCTGTTTTTGGTGACAGCATTACTGGAATGGGTATTCTAGACACTGGCGAGAAATTGTTTACTGCTGAGTCTTTTGACATTCTTTCTGCTGGCGCTTTGAATTGTTCTGTGCTGTCTTCTTGTTCAGGCAATCAGACTGCTGTGCTTAGTTTATTCAATGTCACCAATTCTCACGCTGCTCTTCCTAATCAGTCTTTTGGCAGTTACAGCGTTTGTTGTGAGGATTCCTCAGGCTCTTTTAACATCAGCAATTCGAGCAACGGCACTGCTTTCCTTGAATTGTATCAGGCGAATAATTCTCACGTTGGCATTCCTGGAAATACGACTTACAACGTATCAGCGTTTATTTCTGCTGATAATATGTCAATAACTTGTGATTACGTGAGCACTTATGGCAATTGTACTGCTGGTATTACCAATGGCACTAATCTTTCTAACGCTACCTGTTTAGTCACTCTTCCTAACATTTACAATGGCACTAATCTGCACGTTGCTGACTGTAATTCTACTCCGTATGAAATTTCTGTCTGTTGTGCTTTGGGTGCTGAGGATTATGAGCTCATTGTTCTTGTTGATGGCAACGTGACTAATAATATGAATAATTCTGGTGAGCCTTACAATATTACTGTGATAGTCAAGGTGTTTGGTGTTCTTACAGAGGGCATTGATGTTTGGGGTGAGGAGTGTAATGGTATTGCTCCGTTTTCCCTGATTCAGTCTATTGAGTCTAATGTTACTAATTGCGCATACTCTAAAGTTAAAACCGGTCCTGGAGGCAATATTTCTTACACGAACGCGCCTACTGGCGGCGAGCCGTTATTCAGTGCTCCGTTTAATTATACAATTAACTTTTACGCTGTTGTTAACGATCAGATTAAGGCTACTGTTCCTTTTACAGTGATTAACAGGGCGCCTCCTGCGCCTTTTGCCAGGGGCAGTTATACTGTTAACGTTCCTAATATCGAGGGTACTAATGAGCAGATTCTTACTGTGTTTGACAGGATTTCGCATTCAAAGATTGGGAATGATATCGCTGGTGAGAACTTTGACATTGTGGTTTATGATAATGGTACTGCTGTTGGTGCTGATGTTAATTTGTCCTCCGGCAGGCCTACTGGTCTTAATGTTACCGTGCTTAACAGCACCACTCTTTCAGGTATTCCTAATTCGATTGTGAGGTTGAGGGAGGATTCTGGTTTGATGCATTGGGGTATGATTCAGTTTACTGGAGGTCTTTCCACTACCAATGTTTCTAATCATGTTATTGGTACTGTCAGCACTGGCAGCAACGGTAATGTTCTCTTTACTGTTGTTCCTACTGCTGGTTTCCCGATTGCTACTGTTGAGCAGTCTATTGGTCCTTACTCTGTGAATATGACTGTTGCTTTGCCTGATGGGAGTGTTATTGCAACGCATCAATTTGTTGTTGATAGGGATATGCCTGCTCCTGACCCAACTGTTGTTGTTTACAACAAAGGTGAGATTGAGGGCTTTAATGAAAAATTGCTTATCTTGTTTGACCGAATTGTTAATTATATTCAATGAAGGAGGTTGAGAAAATGGAAAAAACACGAACCAGTAAGAAATTGTGGTTTGTCGTCAGCTTTTCATTCCTCCTAGCGATAGCTCTCTGCCTCACTGTTTCTGCCGCTTACCTGAACGCCTCTATTATAAATTTTAACACGAACGTCATTGAGAACGTGTATTACTATCCGGCAGGTAATGGTTATAAGGATAATGTTGGTACTCCTCCTATTAAAATTAAATTGGAGGTTTGTGCTGATACTTCTGCTGAGCTGTCTGGGAAGAATACTGCTGCGTTTTACGCTATAGCGCCGACCAATAGTTCTTTGTTCCTTTATGATATTCTTGGCGGTGATTTTATTGCACAGTTTGTTCCTCTGGACGTTCCGTTTGCTTCAGGCTTTGATTATTGTGCTTATGCCAATTTCTCGTTTTATGCCCAGAGAAGCCCGTATCCTGCAAAGATTTTTGTTGCTGTTGATGTTGATGGTGATGGTGGAGAGGTTATTGAGCCTGGCGACCCGGTTCTTCCTTTGGATACTGCTAAGGGTTACTTGCCTTATGGTTATTCAAGGAATAACGTCCAGGCGTCTTACAACCAGTTTACTGGCAATGTTGTTATTGATGCTACTGCCACTAATCCGAGTGTGAGCCAGACTGCCAGCAATAAGTTGCTGGTTGGTTCTTGTGAGGATGATCAGGGTGTTTACTGCAATGGTACCGTGAGGACCAGCGTTGCTGCTGCTGGTGTGACTGTCTTCACCGGTGTTGTTACGCCTCCTGACAGTGTCAAGTACATCAAGCAGTCTGTGATTAATGGTTATGGCGCGCCTTACTGCATTGGTCCTGACGTTGATGTTCAGTCTGTGAACGTCGTTCCTAACGTTGGTCCTTCAGGCACTTTGACTACTTTGTCTGCTGTTGTCAGCAACGTGAACAATGTTAATGTTACAACGAATTTCAATGTCGAACTGTATAATGGTCCAACTCTTATTTGCACTTTGTTGCTGACTGCGCCTCTTAATGCAGGCGCTACCAAGACTTCTTCTTCCTGTAACTGGAATGTTGTTGGTTCTGGTTCGATTACTATTGTCGGCACGCCTTTGGACGCTCTTGCAGGCATTGCCGACTGCAATGATGGTGATGACAATGGAACCGGCGTTTTCACTACTGAGACTGTCTGGATGCCAAGGGTTTGGATTGACGGTAATGAGACTAACATTTTCCCTGATGCTGGCAGGCCTTACAATTTGACTGTTTTTATTAATAACAGCGATGGCGGAACACCTCCTGTTCAGGTGAGGCTTGTTGAGGAGAATGGCATGAGCGTTTTTGCTCCGACCCAGCTTTACACGCTTAACATTGGCAATAGCGGTGTGATTTCAAAGGCTACTTCTCAGGTGATTACTGATAATACTGGTTTCATTTCTTTTGCTGTTGTGCCTACTGGCACTAAATTGTATAATCCTGAGTATGCTTATTTGAACGTGCCTTCTTATATTGGGAATCATTCGATTTATTTTGAGATTTTCAGTAATGCGACTGGTGCTGAGCTTCAGTTGTTCTTTAATGGTTCGAAGCAGGACAATTTCCCGTTCGTGCTCACGAATCTTTCTCCGAGGACGCCTAATGCTACTGAGAAGCGCACTTTGGTCGTGATTAATCAGAACTCGCTTGTTAAGGAGGCTCTTGATTTGACTTACAAGTCGCTTGCGACTGCCGTGAGGTGGCTAAAATAAGGAACCAGCTGATTGTGTTTTTGTCATTGGCTGTTGCTATAGCTGGAGCTTTCGTCTTTAGCGATATTACTGGCTTGTTCGGTCTTGAAACTCTTACTTCTGGAAGGAATGCTTTCCCTAATGGCACGACTGCAATTTTGTGGTTTGATAATTATTCTTCGACTTATGTTGACAATTCTTTTGTTAACCCGAATGTTTATGCAGAATTGTGTTCTGACGACCCCACTAATGATTTGTTGGATAAGTATTTGTCAGTTTATGTTGTGGTGGGCAATAATTCCTTGAATCTTGGTGTTGCTTCTGTGCAGATGGTTGCTTCAACGATTAATGGAAGCTGTGCTTTTGTTGATGTTGATTTGAGTCTTTTCTCTGCGTTTTATCCTGCTATTGTGAGCTTGGGTGTTTCCAATTACTCTAATATGTCGAATGTTTCTTTCTATAATCTGACTATGGTTACTGGTTTCCTGCAGGGCAATTTCTCTATCGACCCTGTTAATGAGACTCCTACTAACGTGGCTGTTAATGTGCGTTTTCCTGTTGATGAGAATAATGTCACTTATTATGTTGAAACTGAGCGGTTGATTGTTGGCATAAGGAATTCTACTCTTGACGTTGTTGATTCTGTTATTACTACTCTTGACAGTCCTGTTGTTTTGTCAAGGCCTGCTGGCGGTTACATTATTACGATTAATAATATTGACGGTCCTGGACTTTTTGTTCCTATTGTTGACATTATCACTCCTACTGATGGTCAGAGTATTACTGCTGGCACTCCTGTTTTGATTACTGTTAATGTTACCGGAAACATTACTCAGGTGCTGGTTAATGTGAGCTGGGATTCTACTTCAGAACTGCTTAATGCGACTTTCAATTCAGTTACTGGTTTGTGGGAGGCTTCTTTCACGAATTCTGGCGCTCTTGGTTTGTACAACATTTCTGCTTTTGCTTATGATGTGAATGGCGGTGTTGGCAATGATACTTCTTTCTTCTATATTGTTGCCGGTCCTTCTGGAGGCGGTGGCAGTGGTGGCAGAACCAGCAGTGTGATAGTTCCTCCTGTTGTGCCTCCTCCTATTGTTCAGCCTGTTGTGACTGTTCCTCCTGCTGTTGAAGAAGCTGTTGCTGCTCCTGTTGCTCCGCCGGCTGTTGCTGCTCCTGTTGCGCCTGTTGCTCCTGAGAAAGCGGCTGAAGCGATTGAGCCTTGCTTTATTGTGGAGGTATTGTCTTGCATTTTGCTTGTCTTATTGATAGTCTGCGTTTTGTTCTATGCTGTTTACACTTACGTTTTGAAGACGCCTGTTGGCAGGTGGCTTGAATGGCTTGTCTGGATTTTGATAGTTATTTTGCTTGCCTTGAGTTTGCTTTACAATCTTCTTTGTGAAGGCGTGTTGTGGTGGCCTTTGCTTGGCGTGATTTTGGTATTGCTGCTTTTGCTGCTTAAGTTTGTGCTGTCTAAGCAGGAGCAGAAGCAGGAAGTGAGTGCAATGCCTGTTCCTGAAGTGAAAGAGGAGTATAATTATGCGTTGAAGGCGCGTGATGATTTGGATAAGGAGATAATGAAATTGGAGAAGTCTATCAGGAGGATGAGAAAATGAGTTTGCATACTTTCAGCAAGTTTTTGTTTGATTTGCTTTTTGTTGTGTTTTGGATTTACATTCCGATGTTTGTCCTGGATTTTAGGAGTTCTCCTGATGCCGTGATTATCTGGATTGCTGACATTTTTTCTTTGGGAGTCATTATATACCTGTTGCACAGGAAAGGTGTTCATTCGATATATGCAAAATGACTAAGATTTCGATTGTGGGTGCTGGTGCAGTTGGTGCTCAGGCGGCTTTTTATTGTATTTTGAAAAAGCTGGGCGACATTGTTTTGGTTGACGTTGTTGAGGGTCTTGCCAAGGGCAAGGCTTTGGACCTTCAGCAGTGTGCTTCATTGCTTGGTGTTGACTGTAAAATAGCTGGTGGCAGTGATTATTCTTTGACTAAGGATTCTGATATTGTGATGATTACTGCGGGTCTTCCTAGAAAGCCCGGGATGACGAGGGAGCAGTTGTTGGAGATTAATGCGGGGATTGTCAAGGATGTTACTCAGCAAATCATCAAGTATTCTCCTAATGCTGTTTTGCTTGTTATGACTAATCCTGTTGATGCTATGACTTATCTTGCTTTGAAAGTCTCGAAGTTTCCCCGCGAAAGGGTTATTGGTCAGGCTGGCATTCTTGATTGTGCCCGTTACAGGTCTTTTGTTGCGCACGAATTGAATGTCAGCGTGAATGATGTTTCTGCTGTTGTTCTTGGCAGCCACGGCGAGGAGATGGTTCCTGTTCCGAGATTGACTAAGGTTAAGGGTAAGCCTTTGACTGAATTGTTGTCAAAGGAGAAGATTGATGCTATTTCTGCCCGTGTCCGTAATGCCGGTGCTGAGATTGTTAATCTGATGCAGTCTTCTGCTTTTTTCACTCCTGGTGTTGCTATAGCTGAGATGGCTGATGCTGTTTTGAATGATAAGGAAGCTAATCATTGCTGTTCTGTTTTTTTGCAGGGCGAGTATGGTGTTAATGGCTGTATGGGCGTTCCTGTTATTTTAAGCTCCAAGGGTGTTAAGATTGTTGATTTGCAGTTGAATGGCGAAGAAAAAGCGTTGTTTTCAAAGGCTCATTCTTCTCTTGCTAAAATGCATTCTGAAGTTGACTCTTTCCTCAGCAAGCTTTAAATACCCCCCTGATGGAAGTTATATTTTCGAGTGGGTGAATAATATGCGTGACTATGTACTGTCGAATCTTTTAAAGGTTGATCCTGTTAATTTGACTAATCCAATCAGGGTTGATTTTACTGCGCATAATGAACGGGATGCGTATGATGTTGAGGACTTGGTCTCTAGTGAGTATGGCTTGATTAGAAAGTCTGCCCCTCCTGGCTTTTTTATGTCAAGAGTTGATCCTGTTGTTTCCCAGCTTGCCCGTAATGCTGTGCATAACGGGTGCTTGCATTCCACTATTGAATTGTATGTTGGGCCTGGCGGTGTTGCTGTCTCTTATTGTGATGGAAGCAATTTTTACAAGGCTTCTTTTGTGGGTGATGTTGAGCGCAGGATAAGGGGTTTCGCCAAGCGCCACAAAAGTGATCCAGAAAAATATCAGGAAAGCGGTTTTGCGAAGATTCTTGATGCCACAGGGGATTTCATTTTTGACTCTGGGAAGGTGTGGTTTTTCATTTTCCAGACGCTGGCTTTGAAGGACGCTCCGGAAAAATCTTCTGAAAAAGTGTCTGCAGAACAGCCGGCGTGTGCGCCTGTTACCCAATGATTTTATATATGTTTATTTGTGAGTGTTTTCTATGAAGCTTCGCCAGAGACCTGATGATTTTATTGTTGAGGAATTGCCTTGCAGGGAGTGGAAGAGTTCTGGCAGGTATTCGGTCTATAAAGTCTCTAAGGTTGGCATGACTACTTTTGCTGCTGAGAAAGTCTTGGCCACCCATTGCGATGTTCCTTTCAAGAAGATTGGTTTTGCCGGCTTGAAGGATACTCACGCGAGGACTGTTCAGTATTTTTCTGTTGATACTGACAAGCCTGAGTGCGGTAATTTCAAGGAGCCTCATGTTTCTTCTGAGCTTGTCGGTTATCTTGATGAGCAGTTGAGGACTGGTGATTTGAAAGGCAATTCTTTCTTGATTACTGTTCGTGATTTGTCTGATAAGGATGTTGCTGTTGCTAAAAAGAATTTTGAGCAGGTAAAATGTGGTGTTCCTAATTATTTTGACAGCCAGCGTTTTGGCAGTCTGAAGGGCGTTAATGGTTTTATTGCAAAGGATGTTTTGAAGGGTGATTATGAGTCTGCTGTGAAGAAGGTTATTACTGCTACTACCCGTCATCAGAAGTCCAGGATTCGCGGCATTAGAAAGTTTATTTCTTCTAACTGGGGTGACTGGAATTCCTGCTTGAATCAGGTTGAGGGTCTTGAGAGGACTGTTGAGGGCACTGTTATCCGTCACTTGTATGAGTTTCCTTCTGATTTTAAGGGTGCTTTTCAGCGCTTGTTCAGGGGCATTCGCGAGATTTTCTTTTCTGCTTACCAGTCTTTTATCTGGAATGAGTGCGTTAAGCGTATAGTTCGCCAGAACGCCAAAGAAGTCTTTAGTGTTGATTATGAGGCTGGAAGGCTTGTTTTTCCGAGAAAGTGGAATCCTGATATTTCTCTTGGCACTTTTCCTTTGGTTGCTCCTGTGATGCCTGAGAATAAGCTGATTGATGAGGTCTTGAGGATGGAGAATATGCAGTTAAGCCATTTTTCTTCAGAAGAGCACATTTTCATTGCCAGGGAGCGCAGTGTTGTCTTGGCGCCTGAGAATTTTGAGATTTGTTTTGCTGATGATGAAGTGAATGAAAAGAAAAAAAAGGTCGTGGTGAAGTTCTTCTTGTCGAAAGGTTCTTACGCCACGATTGTTACAAAAGCTTTATTCGAGCAGTGATTTATTTTGCTAATGCTGCTTCTATTGCTTTTTCGAATGCGTCGTATGGCTGTGCGCCTTTCAGTGCTACTCCGTTTATGAAGAATATTGGAGTTCCTGATACGCCTGCTGCATTTGCGTCTGCTACGTCTTTTGAG
>CAYUHB010000011.1:0-1547 GCA_964444355.1 uncultured Methanosarcinales archaeon | reverse complement strand
CTTTTTCTCCTGAGTCGAGGCATTTGTCGAATTTTGCAGTGTCCAGTTCTAAGTCTTTTGCGTATTGTTTCAGGCTGAATAGGTCAAGGTTGTTCTGGTTTGCGAACATCTTGTCGTGGTATTCCCAGAATTTGCCTTGGTCGTGCGCGCATTCTGATGCTTCTGCTGCTTTTTGTGCTTTGTCGTGGAATCCTAATGGGTAGTCTCTGTATACGATTTTTACCTTGCCTGTTTTGATGTACTTCTCTTCCACCTGCTTGAGTGATGCTTCAACTCTTGAGCAGAATGGGCATTGGTAGTCTGAGAATTCTATTATTGTTACCGGCGCGTTTGCTTCGCCTTTTACTGCGTCATCTTCCGCGCTTACTTCTACTTTTTCTGGCGGTGTTGCTGGCTGTTGTGCTGGCTGTTTTGCAGGTGTCGGTGCAGGTGCGACTGCCGGCTGTTCTGCTGTCAGTCCTGTCTTTCCCAGCTTGAATATTCCGTAAGCCGTTACAAGCTGTAATATTACCATTAAACTCAACAATATTATTATTGTTTGTTGTTTTTCCATATAGTTTCCCTCCAATTGTTTTTAGTGTTTTTTCCTATTATTAGTATTTAAGTTTTTGTGGTCTTTAGAATTAGTTTCTTTTTTTCTCTACTATTTCTTCTATTTCTTTTAGTTTTTCGCTGTTTAGGGATATTCCTTCTCCGTAGTTGTGTTTTGCTTTTATGAGAATTTTTTGTTTAATGAGTTTGTCGATTGTTTTCTTGACGTCTCCGATTAGGTGTTTTGGAAAGCCTTTTGTTGCGCTGTCGATTGGGGTGTGGCCGTGGTTGTCCCATTTTCCTTGGATGTAGAGCCGGTAAAGAATGGTGGTGGTGATTTCTTCCATTTAATGCAGGAATGTTTTATTGCTAATAAGCTTTTATTCATATATTGTATGATATCATACAAAAAAAGAAAGATTTATAAATGCTGGCTTCTTACGTGTGTTTATGAGCGATAAATCGTTGTTCCTGCAGGTTATGGGTGATTCCTCGATAAATAAGGTTTTGGACTTTTTGATTACTTTCAAGGACTTTGATTACAGCTTGACTGACATTTGTGAGAATTCTGAGGTCAGCTGGAGCACTTTGCATTTGTTTTGGAATGATTTGGTGAAGAACAGGCTTGTGAAGCAGACGCGTGTTGTTGGCAAGGCGAAAATGTTCAGGCTTGACGAGAGCAATCCTGTTGTGAAGGAATTGGTAAGGATGCACTGGCTTGTTGCGAAGACGTACACCGATAAGCTGTTCAGGAAGGTTGAGGTTTTGGCTTAACGGTGCAGGACGCGATGGAAAAACCCAGAACTTTGTTTGAGCAGAACATCAGGACTGATAATATTAGGCTGCACTGTATTGAAGTAGAAGCGATAATGGCAGAATTAGCCAAAGAGTTTAATGGAAACGATGGCTGGTCTGCTGCTGGCTTGCTTCACGATTTGGATTTTGAGGAAGTCAAGGATTTGGAGAACCACGGCAGGAAGACTGTTGAAATTTTGAAAAAAGAGGGTTTTCCTGAA
>CAYUHB010000010.1:0-10830 GCA_964444355.1 uncultured Methanosarcinales archaeon | reverse complement strand
CGAGAGAGAAATAAACGGCCTTTTGGAATTCAAAAAAGAATTTAAAAAAACGAAAGAACTGATTTTGTTAACAAAAGATACAGAAAAACAAGAGCACGGAATAAAATTTATACCACTATGGAAGTGGCTGCTGGAATAGAAAACTCAAATATAAATGTCCGATAAAAAAGACCAAAAAGGTTGTCGTTGGGTGCCGGCGTAACATTCACGACGACAAAGTATTATGGACTTTTAACCCTAAAAGCAAGTTGAGAAGACAGATGGATTTCTTTGGGAAATGGCCCGGGACTGATGCTGAAAAAATCAGAAAAATTTTGGAAAAAGATCGCAGGCGGTTTAAGACTCGAGAGGTTGTCTTTTAGATGCACTGTCTTGACATTAGAGGCTTGAAGATTGAAGTTTGGTAGTTCCGCTTTATTCCATTGTCTCAATCACGAGTTTGTGGTCTTCTGGGTGAATGTATGCTTCCTCGCCCTCTTTAAGTTTGAGGTACTTGGCAACTGCTTTCGGTATTCTGACAGCAAGCGAGTTTCCTGCAAGTGCGATTTTTGTTTTCTTTCCAAGACCCCATATTCCTTTTTGTTTGGCAGCAGTTTCTATCTTTTTCATAATCGAGGAATCCGTGAAGACCTCTCCGCACGAATTGCATTTTTCACCCGGGTAGGTTCCAAGGTCTACGCCGAATAAGACGTGTTTTTCTTTTGTTGGCTTTAGTGTTCCTTTTTCGCAAGCTGGGCATATCATCTTTTACCACCTCGGTTTGACGGTTATTACATAATGTGCATCGCCAAACTTCCTGTAAACGACGCTGAAATATCCGTATTCTGCCACAATCTTGTTTGGCTTCTGTATAAATTTGCTTCCGCTTTGTATTGCTTTCTCGATTTCTGCCATCGTGATTCCGCGCTCAATCATTTTTTCTTCTGCGTGCCTGCTGAGCTTGACTATCAAAAATATCACCTGTAGTTACAAGTAAGCACTTGTATTATTTAAATCTTCTGCTCTGGGCACAGAAAACTATTAAAAAGGAGAGGCATTCAGCATATTTAATGCAAAAAGAGGTAGTTTTAGAGGGTGTAGCGAAGCGTTTGCGTATTCACGTTTTGAATATGTGCACGCGTGCTGGCAGTGGTCATCCGACTACCTGTCTCTCATCCGCTGAACTGGTTTCCTGTTTGTTCTTTGATGAGATGCGTTACAACATTAAGGACGCGAATGATTTGGCAAATGATGAATTTATCCTGAGCAAAGGTCACGCGTCTGCTTTGTTGTGGGCTGTTTATGCTGAAGCTGGCATTATTCCGTTCAAGAAATTAGAGGATTATCGCCAATATTCTTCTTCTTTGGAAGGCCATCCTACTCCTAATATGCCGTGGGTTAAGACTGCTACCGGCAGTCTTGGTCAGGGTTTGTCTGTTGGTGTTGGGATGGCATTAGCAATGAATATGCGCAAGCTTGGTTCAAGGGTTTTTGTTTTGATGGGCGATGGCGAGTGTGCTGAGGGTAGTGTTTGGGAGGCTGTTGCTGTTGCAAAGAAGCTGGACTTGTCAAACATCATTGCAGTTCTTGATTGCAATCGTCTTGGCCAGTCTGGCGAATCTTTGCATGGTCATGATGTTAAGAAGTGGCAGCAGAAGTTTGCTGGTTTTGGCTGGAATGTTTTCGTTGTTGATGGTCACGATGTGCATATGATTTTGGAGGCTCTCTCAGCAGCAAGAGCCAGTCACGGTCCTTCAATCATTATTGCTAAGACTATAAAAGGAAAAGGTGTTTCCTTTTTGGAGAATAAGGAGGGCTGGCACGGTAAAGCGTTGAAGTTTGATGAATTGCAGAAAGCTTTGCAGGAGCTTGGTCCGATGCCTCAAATTGATGCAGCAAAGCTTGTTGCACCGCCTCCTAAAGCTCGTCCTGAAAAGTTGAGTGAGAAATCTCCTGTTGGACCGAAATACAAGGTTGGAGATTTGGTTGCAACAAGGGAGGCTTTTGGCGTAATGCTGGAAAAGTTGGGTGTTAATCAGAGGGTTGTTGCTTTGGATGGTGATGTTAAGAATTCTACTTTTTCTGAGAGATTCAAGGAATTTTATCCTGAGCGTTTTGTTGACTGTTATATTGCTGAGCAGAATATGGTCGGTATGGCTGCTGGAATTGCATCAAAAGGATTTATTCCTTTTGCGTCTACTTTCGCCGCATTTTTGACAAGGGCTCACGACCAGTTGAGGATGGCAGCCATTTCTCGTTCAAACATCAAGTTGTGCGGTTCTCACGTTGGTGTTTCTATTGGTGAAGATGGTCCGAGCCAGATGGGTTTGGAGGATTTGTCAATGTTCCGTTCTTTGCCGAACAGCGTTGTTCTTTACCCTTGCGATGCTGTTTCTGCTGAGAAATGCACTCAATTGCTTGCAGAAAAAGATGGTATTGGTTATTTGCGGACTTCAAGACCTAAGACTCCCGTAATCTACGAGAACAATGAAAGTTTTGAAATCGGCGGAAGCAAAGTTGTTAGAAGAAGTTTCCGTGACAAGGTGGCAGTTATTACTGCTGGAGTTACTGTTCACGAGGCAATAAAAGCTTCTGATGCATTGAAAAAAGAGAAAAAGTTTGTAAGAGTTATTGATGCTTATTCAGTCAAGCCTTTGGATGAATCCAGTATTCGTTCTGTTGCGAAGAAAATGAAGGTTGTTGTCGTGGAGGATCATTATCCTGAGGGCGGTTTGGGCGAGGCTGTTGCGGGTTTGGGTATTCCAATCACTCATTTGTGCGTTAGAGAGATTCCGCGTTCAGGAAATGCTGAAACTTTGATGCACTTTCACCAGATTGATGCTGATGCAATCATAAGGGCTTGCAGGAGATTGCTATGATGAAGAATGATTTTTGTACTCCGCCGCTCTGGTCTTTGACTCGATTTTTCTCTCCTATCGAAAAACAACGGGTTTTTCGGGACCCCACAAACTCTTCGAGTTTGTGTGGCTTCGCAAATCGAGGGAGAGAGATGTCGGAAACCAAAGATTTCCGAGCACACTCGGAAATTCGCACAAATGGCATCGATATGCGAATTTCCGATGAATCGACCTTGATGCAATCAAGGCAGAGCGGCGATGGGGGCCTCTAATGAAAAAAATGAAACGAAAACTTCCGCCTTGGCTTGAAAGCATAGAGTTTTTTGTTGACAGGTCTATTCCTTTTGTGCTTGTTTTGCTTGCAGTGATGATTATTGCTGAGTTCACTCATTTCGCTCCGGAGTACGAGCATTATTTTGTTTATCTTGATTATTTCATTATTGCATTTTTCGTTATTGATTTGTGTTTCAAGTGGTATCATACCCATGATGCTTTGAAGTTCATCAAGTTGTACTGGATTGATTTGATTGCCGTGTTTCCGTTTTATGCTGTTTTCCGTGTTTATTTTGCTATTAGCGAATTGGTTGCGGCAGGTGAGCCTGTGCAGAAGATTTTGCATGAAACTTTGCTGCTGAGGGAGACTAAATTGTTGCGGGAAGCGACGGTTTTGCGTGAGACCGAATATGCTGCTAAGTTTGCAAAGGAAGCAAGATTCATCAAGGTTATAGCCAGAAGTTTAAGGGTTTTGCGCGCCCGCTGGTATGTCACTCACTGGCATTTGCAGAATGTTTCAAAGGGTTATAAAATAGAGCATAAAAAATAAATCAGCGTTTCCAAATCAGTTCTTTTCCTTTGTGTATTCTCGTTATTCTGTGTATTGGTATGAATGCTTCGTGCCCTTTTTCTTCAAAGACTATGAAATCTGATTCAATTTTTTTAATCTTGTGCGGTGCTATTTTGTGCTCATCTCCTTTTATGTCGTCATAATAATAGATTTCATGGGGTTCTCCCCGTTTATGGAGCTGTACTACCTCGTGCAGGAGCTTTGTTACTTTGCGTGCTTTTTGCGAGAACAAGTCGTATTCTTTATACATGTATCCTGTGAGCGTGAGTATTAGCAGTCCTACAAAAAAGCAGAAATAAACATTTTTTAATAATGGTATCTCATATGATATTTCCCAGATTCCTCTCCAGAATAATATTATTCCTGTTGCGTAGAATAGCGTCCACAGGAATTGCCGGTCTTCTTCTCTTATCCTGTAGAATGCCATGTGATTCCTCCCATTTTTTTTAATATATCGACTGCATATTTTAATTTATGCTGGCTTCTCGCGTATATCGTCAGTATCGGCTCTCCTTTTTTCACTTCGTCACCGCAGTGTTTGTACAGGTATATTCCTGCATCCGGGTCTACTGGCGCTCCTGCGAGTCTTGCCACTTTTGCAACCATTGCGTTTTCTATGTTTTTTATTTTTCCTGTTTTTTCTGCTTTTAGCGTGTATGTTTCTTTTGCGGGTTTTAGCGTTTCTGGAGCTGGCATTTTTCCTCCTTGCGCTTCCACTATTCTTGTCATTGCTCCGTATGCTGCTCCTGTATGGAGTATTTTGTATGCCATTTGGTATCCTTTTCCTTTTCCTGCCTTTCCGACCATTTCAAGAAGTAATCCTGACATGTAGAGACTTTTCTCCACGAGGTCCTGCGGTGCGTGCTCGTGGCTTTTCAGTGTGCAGATAACGTCCTTTGCCTCGAGCAGGGGTCCGATTCCTTTTCCTATCGGCTGGTCTCCGTTTGTGATTATTGTTTTTATTTTTATGTTGAGAAAGTGTCCAAGTTCTCCGAAATGCAGTGCTAAATGTTTTGCCTGTCTTTTTGTTGTGACTTTTGTTCCTTTGCCTATCGGTATTTCCATCAGCAGGTGTGTTGCTCCCACGCTTGCTTTTTTTGCCATGATGCTTGCCAGCATTTGTCCTTCTGCGTCTATGCTTAATGGATGCTCAATCCTGATTATTCTGTCGTCTGCAGGCGCAAGATTGACTGCTCCTCCCCAGATGATGAATCCTCCGACGTCTTTGATGATTTTTTTTAGTTTGTCTACCGGCAGGCTGACTGGGCACAGCACTTCCATCGTGTCTGCTGTTCCTGCTGGCGAGGTTATTGCCCTGCTGCTCGTTTTTGGCACCGTGCATCCTGCTGCTACAAGTATTGGGACTATTATCATTGTTGTTCTGTTGCCCGGCACTCCTCCGATTGAGTGTACGTCCACTATTGGTTTTTTGTCGAATTTTAGCTGGTCTCCTGTTTCCGCCATCGCTATTGTTAATTCTGCGATTTCTTTTCTGTTCATTCCTCTCGTATAGCTTGCGATGACGAAGCTTGTGAGCTCGATGTCTGTGAGTTTGTTGTCTACTATGTCTTGTACGATTGCTTTGATTTCTTTTGGCCCTAATTTTTCTCCGTCGAGTTTTCTTTTGATGTACGTTACGCTTTCCGGCTTTTCCGCTATTTCTATTTCGACTTTGTCATTGTGTTTTGCGTTTAACGCGTCGAGAACTTCTTCAAATAATCCTATGTGTCCTGGCGGCACTGCTTTTTTGCTTTCTGCTATGTCAAGTATTGCTGTTGTTTTTTTGCCGTCTTTTTTGACGATTAATCTGTCCATGTGGTGCAGGTCCATTTCATTCGCGTCTTTCCGGTTTAGAAGAACTATTTGCACATCGCCTGTCGCAATATCCATATCCTTGACGATAAGTTTCATTTTTTGTGCTGGTGGTTTTTTCTTCCCAGTATGCACGGCTGTGTTTCTTTTGCGTGCGGTTTTCTTTCGCGTTCATAGATTTGCAGTAGTGTTTGCAGTATCGCGAGTATCAGTGGTCCGAGGATTATTCCTATGAATCCGAATGCGAACAGCCCGCCGAGGATTCCGATTAAAATCAGCATCGGGTGTACTTTTGCCCTTCCTGCGACGATTACCGGCTTGATGATGTTGTCGATTGATGATATGACGAGCAGTCCGTAGAAGAATAATCCTATTCCTTTCCACATAAGTCCTGTTTCTCCTCCGAGATAACCGCTTATTCCCATTACCAGGCTTGCCGGGAACCATACGAGCCAGGTTCCTACGAAAGGAATCAGCGCGAACAGTGCCATGACAGCGCCCCAAAGCAGGAATCCTTTAATGCCGAACAGCCAGAAGCCGAATGCTCCGAGCGCGCCCTGTATTAATGCTACTACAAAGCTTCCGTAGAGGACTGCGTATGTGACGTCGCTGAATTGCTGGAATATTTGTTCCTGGTGATGGACTTTTAATGGCGCGACCTGTGTTGCTCTTATCAGCAGTTCTTTTCCGTCTTTGAGTGCATAATAGGTCGTGAATAATATTAGCAATAAATGAATGACGATTGTCGGCAGGGATAACAGCATTGTGCTGACTTTTTTGGTGATGAACGTGAGAACTTCATTCAGTCTGTCGATTGCGTATTGTTTGACGTTTTCATCGCGCATCAGATTGTTGACGCTGTTGATTGTTCTGCACAGGAAATTGTTTTCATAGCATTTTGTTTCGATTACTTCTCCTGTCGCGATATGCTGTTTTGCTCTCAGGTACAGGTAGCTTGTTTCTGCTGTGATGTTTTTCAGCAATAGCACTGCCGGTATTGCGATTATCAGTATTATCAGGACTGCTGTGATGAATGCTGCCGGTCCTTTGTATTTTACCAGTCTTTTTATCCAGTTGTAGAACGGATAGAAAAGGTATGCCAGGATTAGTCCTGTTATTATGCTTGTCAGGAACGGAAATATCACGATGATGCTTATTACGGCGATTATTGCCATTATTCCCAAGAAGAAATATTTGCTTGATACCTCTTTTAGCATATTTCCGTTATTGGTGCTTTTATTTATAAACGTTGTGTTGTGCGTAATATTTATAAGGCAGTAGATTGCGGGAATAGTTCAAGAGCCCGTGGTCTAGCGGTTATGACGGCTCGTTGACGAGTGCCACCGAAATTCGAAGAATTTCCCGGCATACTCAAAATCGAGCAAGTCCCCAGTTCGAATCTGGGCGGGCTCATCACGTTTTTCTTTACAGACATATGCACTCTTCGAATTGGGGATAGGCTGAACTTGTTCAGACGTGTCCCCAGTTCGAATCTGGGCGGGCTCATATCGGGTTTTTTTACAGAGCGAAGCTCTTTCTCAAAAATATGCAGGTGAGCACGCACAGGCTCGCCGAACTTGTTCGGCGTTGTCTGGGCGGGCTCATAGAATTAACAAAAACTAAAATAATAAAAAAAATTTTGAAGTTTACTTCTTGAAGCTTAATAACGCTACTATGACTGATAGTGCTCCCACTACTATTTGTATCCAGGGATATCCGCCTGTCAGGGTTGCTAGCCAAGTATATAGTTTTGGGACCAGGTGTACTAGTCCGCCAATCAATAGCAGATACGGTGCGTATTTTTGTATGTCTTTCATTTTTATCTACCTCCACGAATGATATAGCCTTATAGTGTGATGAGAATTATTATGGTTGTGTGCGTATTGTACGGCAGTACTTCCTCTTATCTGTCCGCAAGGTTTATAAATGCCGTATTACTATAGTGTGTTGAGCTGTAAAGAGGGGGTATTTATTTTAGCAAAAAAGGGGGTTAGAGTCATATCCAACGTCTTTTTCCTACGTAGTATTCTCGCTTTTATATCATTCTTGGGCCGCTCTGCCCAGCTGTGCTGGGTGAATTTTCTTCTCCCCTGCGCAGGCAAGGGGAGAGAAAATTCAGTCTGCGACCAGAGCGGCGGAATCTTCATACTCATTTCTAGATTTATCCATGGGGTCGGGGGGTTGAAAGGCGCTTTTGCTGCTTTTTGTTGCACCCTCTGTGTAACAGCTCACCAGCTGAAGCGCTCTTCCCGGCCTCTTTTCTATTCCATTCTATCCACATTGTCGCGCCTTGGTCAAGACAAACATAGTTTGTCTGGACTCCAGCCGAACTTGTTCGGCTTGAGCTATAGCCAAGGTTGTTTTTCTCTCCCCTTGCAAGGCGTGGGGAGAGAAAAGCAAGTCGAAGACCGCGACATCCTAAATCGCAGCATGTCCTCTAAAGCTCAGGTCAAAGCGTACATGCTGCTGGCTTTGCTTGTTTTGCTGTGCGCTGGAGTGCTGGTTTTCCTCTCAGGCAGTCCAGGTCTTACTGGTTTTGCTGCAGCTGGAGTTAACCAGGTCACGATTTATGAGGAGCAGACTGCTGCTGTTTATCTTGGGAAATATTTTGCGAATACTGAACAGCGCGAATTCAAGGTTATGTACGCAGTGGACTTGACTGTTGAGATTGAAGGTTCGATGATGTACATTACTCCAAAAGAGAACTTTGAGGGCAAGCAGACTATTGAGCTGGTTTCTGGTGCTGATAAGCAGTCCTTTGTTGTGAAGGTGATTAGGAAGGACGTGCCTGAGCCTGAAATACCGGCTGAGCCTGTGGAGCCTTCTGAAAACGTGACAGAGAACGAAACTTTGCCGGTGAATGAAACTGAAACGCCAGTAAACGAAACCGAAACTCCACCAGTAAATGAAACCGAAACTCCACCAGTAAACGAAACTTTGCCAGTGAATGAAACTGAAACTCCAATTAATGAACCTGTTGAAATTCCTGACTATGAGACGATTATGCTTGGCAACAAAAAGCTTGGCGAGAAGATTGATGATGAGCTGTTGTTTGATGTTGTTTTTGTTAATAAGGAAATTGACGACGAGACTTTAACGCTTATTTTCTATCACACCTCGAATGACAGCCAGCCTGTTTATGTTGAAGGTGATGTTGAGTTTGAGTTAAGCAGCGACACTGCAGCGCCTTTCGAGAATGTTTCTCTTGTTGTAACGCTTGATGACGGCATTGTTCCCGAGTTTGAATTGCACGTTGGCGATACTTCTGAGGTTTTCAGGTTTGGTAAGAAGATTCCTAAAGTTGATATAGAGGGGAAGAAGGTTAAGAAGTGCAAGAACAAGAATAAAGATGACAGGGAATGTTTCAATATCATTGACCGTGATGATGATTTTGTTGATGTGTTAATCAGCAAGGAGAATGCTTCTGTTTATATCAGGCGCGTTGATGCTTCTGACATCAGGGCTTTGTTCAACTGGATTTCTAACACTGTTTTGACTACTGAAATCTTTGCTGCTGAGCCGATTGATATGGAAAGCGCGACGATTACTCTGCCGAGAATTGATGATGTTACTGCGATTGTTGAGTGCACTGATTTTGATTTTGACTTCAAGGATTGCATGGGCGACTGGATTGTTACAGACACTCCGTTTAACGTAACTGAAAAAGACATCACTTTCACTGTTACTCACTTCTCCGGTTATGGCGGCGGGAATATTGCTGTTATTGACGTGCAGAGTTATCCTTTTGTTGGTAATGAGTGGCCTGTCAGGTTCAATACTACAGGAACCGCGAATCTGACTATTACCGCTATTAACGGCACTTCTTGGACTGATTATGCTGATTCCGGTTATAGTTTGAAGTTCTTGGAGATTAAGTGCGGTAATCAGTCTTTGAATTACACTTGGATTAACGATTCAGTATTTATTGAGAATTATTATTGTAACGAGACTGGTTCAGAGATTAGCAAGGTCATAACTGAAGGAGAGCACTCGCTGGAGTTCAGGTATGGAATTGATGTTGATTACGCTCATAACCAGGCAGGCGGAGGAAGGCCGATAACTGAGGGTGTAAAGTTTGACTTCCGCACGAATGATTCAGCCAACCCAGTTGACTTTTTCGGATACGATGTTGGTTTCGGAGATATTAATGGAGATGGTTATGATGACGTTCTTATCAGTGCTCCAAGAAATGACGATAAAGCAGATTGGAGTGGAAAAATCTACTTGTTTTATGGTCCGCTCACCACGAAATATTTGAATACCAATGATGCAAACGCGAGCTTTTATGGTTCTGGAGTTAACTCATCTCTCGGAACCCATTTCAGTATCGGTGATTTCAATAATGACGGCAAGGACGACATTTTGACCGGAACCACGTATATCCCTGATGTTTATACGACTGATGGAAGAGCGTACTTGATTTATGGAAGGTATCTGACTGGCGATAATAATATCAGCGTAGTTGCTAATGTTACTTGGACTCCAGAATATACCGGCTGCAACGATGGACTTGGATCTGATGCTGCTGATGCCGGCGATGTTAACAATGATGGTTATCAGGATATGCTTATCTCTGCCGATAATTTTGGCTATTGCGATTTTGTTGTTCCGACTCAGGGTGGAAAGGTTTACCTGTTATACGGTCAGTCTGCTCCTTTGACAGGTGGAGATATTGGCACAAGGGCTAATGCGAGTTTCTACGGTAGTGCTTTCCGAAGTTTCTTGGATGCAGGCGGTCATCAAAACAGGAAGGGCGGAGACTTTAATGGTGATGGTTATGATGACATGATTTTTCACGCGCGAAATTGTATTGCAACTGACTGTAGCACCGATCAAAATACGGCCTATATTGTTTTTGGAAAAGCGTGGTCTGGTAATAACAACATCAGTGTTGCAAGAAATGCCAGCTGGTATTATTCTCGGGGTCAACATGGTTTCGGCGATATCAATGGCGACGGAAATGATGATTTGTTTTTGGGAGACAGCGGACCTTATGCGAGTACTACGCTTATTTATGGTTCTAATGCTTGGAATTCTGATTATAATCTTAGCAACTCTAGCACTTATAACGCTTCCTGGTATGGTTTGGTTTTCGAACGCGGTGAAGGGGGTGTTCTTTCAGGTTATGATTACAATAATGACTCTCAGATTGACTTTGTGATGGGCTCTCCCACCTGGAATTTGTACAGTTTTGAACCGCAAAGGGGATTGCTGGAAATCTGGTCAGGCAGAAATTTCAGTCAGGGTGACACGTGGTCAAATTTTACTGATTGGTATGGTCAGGGCGCAGGATATACGGTTTATGATGCTCTCGCGTACTCGATAGACTTCGGTGGA
>CAYUHB010000009.1:0-11111 GCA_964444355.1 uncultured Methanosarcinales archaeon | reverse complement strand
TGGTAACCCATCCCCTCAATCTGCTTAATCATCGCTCCCAAATCCTGAAACTGGACATCTGAAGGAGGAACAAACATTGACTCAGGAACATCAGCAGGCTCGCACTTTGCATTAACTTTCTTCGCATTCTCAATAACCTCATCCTGCGATTTCGGCTTATACTGCTGACCAGCATCTGCAGACATCTGCTTAACATCCTCCATCTTCATAATAGTGCCCTGCTTGCCCTGCCAAGTATACATAGTATCCTCGGTATAAATGCCGTGAGCATCAACAGGCAAAGTATCCATGCGCATCCTGCTGCCCTTCATATAAATAGTCGCAGTCTGACCAGACTGCACAGAAACACACTTAATAGGCTTGCCAAGCTGAACTGCATTAGCAATATCTATCTCTGCCTTATCCACACTCGGCTGAACAATCTTATCCATTACTGCAGGCTTAGCGCAAGCAACCAAAAATATAAACAAAACAATAAGTTCCCATTTCATTTTGAATACCTCCATTTTATTTCCGCCTATTTGCCCACCGCGGTCATCGACTCAGTTTCCTCTCCCTACGCATGCGAGGGAGAGAGAAACTGACCTGAGCCGAGCTCAGGCGCGGTGGGCGATGAATATTACTTTAATTCACCTCGACCACGCTGACTTTCAGCTAAATCACGAATGTCGTCAACTGTATTAATATCTTCCGCAGAACGCTCTTCGCGCAAACGAACCAGTCTCGGAAATCTTAAAGCATACCCAGAAGAATAAGTAGGAGACTTCTGAATCTCCTCATAATCAACCTCGATAACAATCTCAGGCTTAACCTTAACCTCCCTCCCTTTTTCCTCAATAATCAACGGCTGAAGCAATTGAGTCAACTGCTCAAAACTAACACCCTCCTCAACCTTCTCCTTAATGCCAGTGCCAACACGACCAACCTCAACAAACATATCAGTCTCAGGATCACGAACAGCAACAACAAAACTCGCAAGCCACTGACCTCTTTTACCCTCACCCCGCTCAGCACCAACAATAACAACCTCCAAAGTATCCATGGTCGGCTTGACCTTCATGCCAAAACCAACACGAGAACCAGGCTTGTAAATACCCTGCAAATTCTTCATCATAATGCCCTCATTGCCGGCAGACAAAGAAGACTTGTAAAACTCATCAGCAACAGACTCATCATCCGTAATAATCTCTTCTGCAAGCTTAATCTCAAAAGGAATCTTGGTAATTATTTTCTCAAGAATCTTCCTGCGCTCAACAAAAGGAACCTTTAACAAATTCCTGCCGTCACAAAACAAGACATCAAAAACATTCACCTCAACAGGAAACTTCCTTGACATTTCTTCAATATCATATTTCCTCTTAATCCTCTGGCTGATACTCTGGAAAGGCAAATATTTACCCTTCTCAATGCCGACAACTTCAGCATCAATAATACAGTCACCCCTAACATTCTTCGCAATCCTCTGAACAACATCAGGAAACTGCGCAGTAACGTCCTCCAAACGACGGGTAAACAATTTAATTTTGCTGAACTTGTGAATCTGCAAACGAAAACCATCATACTTAAACTCACAAGCAGCAGGCTTTCCAACAGTCTCAAAAGCGTCCCTGACATCTTTTGCTTTTTGGAACAACATAACCTTCACAGGCTTGCCAATCTTCAAGGAAATATTCTGCAAATCACCGCCCTCTTTAGCAATCTTTGCAACCTCGCCAAAATCATTAACAACATCCAAAGCCTCCTGAACAAGAACAACATACTTGTCGTAATTCTTCCTTTCATCATCAGACAAGCTCAATTCATTTGTGGACTTGTCATATTTCACTCCTGCCTTGTCTCCAAAAAACGCCCAAACAATCGCATCACGAACAGTACCCTCACCAAGACCAACTCTCAGTTCTCCGAGAATAGTGCGGATGATATACTTAGCTTCAACAGGAGAAGCACTCGTCAGCAGTTCAGCAACCAATTGGACTTTCCTATCAACAGTGCCCAAACCTTCCAATTCCGGAATCTTCTGCAAATTATCAAAAACCTTCTGAACAGACAAAGGCTGAGAGAATAATGTTGCCTGAGATTTCTTCTTAGTAAGCTCCAAAGCAACAGTTCCAATATCGCCGGTTTCCTTCCAAACACTCTCTATCTTGTCCAAAGCAGCGCCGGTAGCAAGAGAAAGCGCTTTAACAAGCAATTTCGCAGCCATGCCAAGCTCGCGCTGATCCCAATTAGGAAAAACACGACCCTGAACCAGCAAAACAACCTTGTCAAGATTGTCAGCAGATTTCAGAAATTCAGACAGGATAAAAGTCTTCTCCAACCTTTTCGACGTCGCTTCAAGACGCTCATACACCCCAACCAAAACCGAGTATTGCATAAACCTCCTCATCAACGCCGCGGTCTTCGACTTGCGACGCTGGTCTACGACCGACTTTTTTCTCCCCCTGCATAGGCAAGGGGAGGAAAAAGTCGCCAAGTTACGCTTGGCAGAGCGTCGCAACCTGAGGAACTCAGGCGCGGCGTCTAAAAATCAAGAATAATGAAGGGTATATATTGATTATTGTCAATTAGCAGAAACTGCCTGAGCACGCTTATACAAACCGGCACCGCCATAATTCCTTGTAACATTCGAAGCACGATCTCCAGCAATCAACGCCAAATCCTTATCGCCCTTTGCAGAAAAGTATTCCTTCAAAACATTCTCAACATCAAGCTCGCGCTGAATATCATCATCAAAGTATTTGCCCTTCTGTGAAGCGTGAGCAAACTCGTGAGCAAGAACGTAAGACTTTGCGCGATCATTGGAGACTCCATAATGGCTGGCAAGCTGTGAAATCTTTTCCTCAAAATCGTGAGAGCCAGCCAAAACAGCACCCCTGCCCTTAATCGCAAGACCAGCAATAGCCCTATCATCCTTCAACTTTGCAGAAACAATTCCAGTAATATCATAAAAGTCACGACCTTTTGCGCGCAAATAACCATAAAGCTCTTTCCCCTCGCCAGACAAATACTGCTTTGCAACATCAGCAAAACTGCCGGAATACTTCTGCCTATCAGCTGGCAAACGCTTCCCTGCATCATAATGCTGACGACCAAGCCTATCATCCAAGCTCTTGCTCTTCTTACTCATCCTTTTTTCTGTTTCAATAGAAGACTCGTGAACTTCACTTCTTTGATACGGCCCAGAATCCCCTTTGTAAATATTAGGATCAATCCTGGAAGCTTTCTCAAACAATTCATTCGCGCCAGCGCCAAGAGGAGAATCTATGACGTACTTCTGCCATTTCTGCTGTGATTCCTTTACAACCTCATCCACTGACTGTGACGCATTCATCATAATAACAGGCATAAAGACTTCTGACGATAAAAACTTTGGTGACAAAAATGTCAAAAATGCTTCCGGTGCGTCAAACGTCAATACCTTTATAAATCGTTAATTTCACGACAGAGAATATGCCCGCGTAGGCTAGCTTGGATATCGAGAAGACAAACGCCAATGCCCCGGTAGGCTAGCTTGGATAGACTGGAGGGTTGCGGTCCCTTCGACCTGGGTTCAAATCCCAGCCGGGGCGTTTGTCTTCTAGAACTCGGAGAGCTTTGCTCTTCCGAGTGACTGGAGGGTTGCGGTCCTCGCGGAAATCTTCGATTTCCGGGAACTCAAAGAGCTACGCTCTCTTGAGTCTTCGACCTGGGTTCAATCCCGGCGCGGGCGTATTATGGACTTCAAGTCCAGATTTCTTCTTCACAATGCATATTAAAACGGCTTTCTTAGTAAATAATATCATAACGCGGAGGTGATCAAAACAAGACACAAAAAACCCGGCCGGGTGACCTCAACTGGCCGGGAATTCTTTTTCTATAAAAATACGAAAAGTTTAATAACATAAATACAAAGAAACCAATACATGTTTGAGCTTGAGCAATACACTATAGGAATTCCACTTCCTCCGGATGCTGGCAACAGGCTCAACGAACTCATTCTTGCAATAGCAGCAAAAGAGCCAGGACTTGGAATAACAAAAAAACTCTTGCAGCAATTCAATATTAAAAATAAGTTTCATATAACACTGGGTGTTCTAAACAAAGGTGATTTAGCGTCCACCAGAGATTTGTTTAAGTCAATCATACAATACCTGCAGGAAAACAGAGAAAGCTATGCTGCATTAAAAGCAAACTTCAATGGAACGGGCGTGATAACGGGAATAGGATTTAATGGAAATACAATCAGCGATTCCGAAGTTGTCTGGGCATCAGTTGCTTCAGAAGAAGTTTTTGCAATACGCGCGCAAATCCAGAATATACTAGTTCAAATGAAGCACCAAATGGCACAGCCTGAAATTGCAGCAATATCAGATGATGAATTCGTCAAAAAAGTCTTTTCTTATACAGACCCGCACATAACTTTATTCATGAAAAAAGGAGACATTCACGGAATTCCAAAACCAATGAAAACGGCCTATAACGAATTCGCAAAAAGTCTTGAACTGCTAGGTTTTAATTCAACACCCATTTCCTTTTCATTCCAAACTGTCTTTTTGTATGGACTGAACAGCGAGGTTATTGCTGCCTTTGGAGGCGCGCCATATACGGGCGAACCAGGAATAAAATTCAAGGAAATTCTTAACATCATTCTTGCGAAAGAAAAAAAGCCAGCACCATACAATTTTGCAAAACTCTTCCAACATCCTGTATATAAGGCACAAGCTGTTGCAATCAAAACAGCACTTCTAAAAAAAGGACGTGAAGGACTGATTGAATTAGGGTGCGATGAAAACACGATAAACGACATTCTGCAATTAGTAAGCGTTCAACCCTGACCAACCTGCTCTTTAGTCGCGTTCGTAATCATAAACAAATGCGCTTACTTTCATTCCACTTTCAGCTTCTATTGCGGGCTTGAATTTTTCTACACAATATTTTAAATCACCTTTACTGTGTTCGTCTTCCTTGAAAAATCCTCTATTTACTCTTACATAAATGATAATAACTCTTTCAATTTTCTTCCCAAAGAATAAAAATTTTTTACCTTCAATCTCTTTTATAACAAGGTGGATTGAAAGCACCAAATGATTTAAGAGATCCCCAACTTCACTTTTTTCATCATCGGGTATTTCAATTAATTTAAGAGCAAAAGCCCCACCTAAATCGCTGCGATAAGTTACTTGTTCGAATCGACAACGTCGTGCAATATTCAGATTATTTAATTTGCCCTGGAGTTTATAATCATCTCCATATACTGATTTCAATAAATTTTCTTCATAATTTTCTTCAAGATCTTGAAACTTCATCACGCACAATTTTATTGATTAGGTACTTATTAATATTTCTATTACGCTCCTCTTTTTAAAAATTGCCAAAATCCTCTACTCAACACCAGCCGGAACCGTTTTCTCACCAACCTGCTCCTTAACAGATTTCGCAACAGCAACACCAAGAACGTCAACAAGCTTCTCAAAAGGAGCTTTCCTGATATCACCCAAATCCTTAATGCCAGCACGATGCAATTTTCTGGCACGAACACGACCAATATTCTCCAAACGAATCAACGGCAACAATTCCTCCTTAACACCATACTTCAGCCTCAGACGGACTTTCATAATTTCCTTTAACAAATCCTGATACTGCATCAAACGGGCAAGCTCGTGACAGGCATACAATAGCCAGTCAGCATTATCAATCTTAACACGAGTCTCGCCAGGACGGCAGTCATAATGCTCCATAATCCACTCCTCATCCTTCTCATCAATCCAATCCTCAAGCATCAAAGCAGTCTTCAAGCCATCAAGCCAGTCCTCATACTCAGGCTCAAACATGCTCGGCTCGTGCTCAAGAAGATAAGGCTCAAGCAAAGCATACTTCTGCTCAACCTCCTCCTGCTCTTTCTGCTTCACACGCAACAAAGGACGCATCTCCAAAGTACTGCTGACCGCGTGCAGGAAAGAAACAGATTTCAATTTCACGTGAGTCGCCCTTTCCAGCCTGTTCAACAAATTAAAAGCAGTCAACGGGTCAACATAAAGCTCAGCAACACGCTTGCCAAGAGCAGTCGCACGATAACCCTCCTGAACCTCCTGCAAAAAACCCCAATCAACAAGCAAAGACAAAGTCTTGTTGATAATCCGCGCCATCCTGTTCAAATCCTTATACTGATGCGCCCAAAAAGTCCTGCTGAAAAAATCCAAAATAGACTCCTCAGAAGAAATAATCCTTGTGGTAATCAAAGAAAGCAAATACATCCTCAAAACAGGCTCAACAGCAAGCTTGCTGTAAATATCCTCAGGAACACCCTTCAAATAATGCTCAACAATATACTCCTTATCAGTCTCAGTCTGACAAATAACAATAGACTCTCCGTAAGAATCAAACTTGGGACGGCCAGCGCGGCCTGCCATCTGCAAAAACTCCAAAACAGGAATGTGCGTCATCCCGTGCGCGGTGAAACGGCGAACATCACGAATAATCGTGCGGAAAGCGGGCAAATCAACACCAGCAGCAAGAGTCGGAGTGCAACAAATAATCTTAACAACACCAGAACGAAAAGCATCCTCAACCAACTCTTTCTGCTTATGATGCAAACCTGAATGATGAAACGCAATGCCGCGCTTTACACACAAAGCAAGACGCTCACACTGCTTAGTAGGACGAGAAAGAACTTTGAGAACACTCTCAGACAATTTGTCAAGCTCGCTGTTCTTCAAAGAAGACTTCTTGCAAATATCCTCAGCAACCTTCTCAGCAGAACGCTTCGCGTTAACAAAAACCAAAGCCTGCTTCTTCATCTCAACAGTATCCAAAGCAAGATTAATCACAGGATCTGAGGTCTTTTCAGCGATTTTCATAGTTGTTTAGCTTTTGGCCGACCGCGGAATACTCGATTTCTTCTCCCCACGCTTTGCAAGGGGAGAAGAAATCAATCTGAACTGTGCAAATTCGGTTGCAAAATTGTCTTAGCTAGAACGAGAAATCACGACTATAAAAGAATAGCGGGTCTAATGAATACAGTCAGGACCAGCACGCAAGCCGCCAACCCAAGACAAACCGCCCTTGACCTTTTGGGAATCCTTCAAAGCTTCCTTGTAGGCAGTAACTGCATACTTGTAAGACAAATAACACTCATCATACGTGCCGCCCTCAGAAGTTGTAACACTAAAACAGCAGCCAGTATTAGCAAACGGGTCATAATAACAACCACTCTTCTCGTACTGATCGCAGGTCAACTGGCCAGAGATGCCCTCTGACTTAATCAAGATGTACAGAGCAGCAACTGCAACAATCAGAACTAGTGCAAATACTAATATCACCAGCTTTTTCATAAGAGCAATATACATATTCCCCTTTATATTGATTTCGCTTTGTTGCATAGTAATGTTTAAAAACCGCCATATTCCCCTCACGACATAAGGGCCCGTAGCTTAGTTCGGTGGAGCACTCGATTCGTTTGCGGGGCAAGCGAAGGTGAAACTGATATCCTGCCAACCAGGCTAGACATCGAGAGCACCAAAGGTGCCGATAACGGTCCCGTGTTCAAAAGTTCCTTTTGGAACCTGAAAGTCACGGCGGGCCCATTTATTATTTTTTCCAGCAATGCTTTTAAATAGCTCTTTTTTACATCGTCGAAGTGGGTGGAGAATGGAAGAAAACATCATAAACGTTGGCATTGACATGCCTGGCGGAGACCCGGATGACAATGGAACATCACATCTTGAGCGGGCGATAGAAGCGCTGACAAGAGTAAGCCTGGAATACGAAGACCAACCTGTCAGATTCTTTGCATACGTAGACAAAGAGAACAGCGAAAGAGTCAAAGAACATTTTTCAGGCAGAAAAAACGTAACAGTAGTCGGCGACATAGAAAAAGTATTCCCGATGGGTGAAAAACCAGAAAACTTAGCAGGCCAAGACACAACAGTTTCAAGGCTAACAAAAGACCTAAAACAAGCAATACCTGACGGCACGAGAACGCCAGGATTTCTAGATGCAGGACTTTCTGACGGCCATAGCGGAGCAAAAGTCCGTTATGCATTTGACTCGTGCAAGCCCCTGGGCAAAATAAAAAATCACCGAATCCGGCCTTCTTTGACAACCAGAATGCCCTATGGGTTGGACAAATATTTCTACATTAACGACGTCGGAGCATATAAAACAACCAAACCAATTGATTTGTTTATCTCAGCAATCCTGACGCAAATATTTGCCGAAGCGATGCATGGCGACAGAACCATCCCGACCATCGGAATGCTGGACACGCCTGCATCAGGCGGAGCTGAAAGATTTTTTGAGCAATTAAAAGAATATGTCGGCATTGTAACACCATTAGACGCATTTGAAGGAAAATCAAAAATAGTGGCAGTAGACGGGTTCAGAGGAAACATATTCCTAAAAGCAGCAGAAGCAGTATCAAGAGCAATGACTCACAGGGTCAAACACGCAACATTAGTACAAAAACTGAATGAAAAAGACCTGTTGCTTTTGGAAAAGTTCTGCCCAACTTACAGGGACGGCACTGCTGATTTCAAGACAGAGGAGTATTACAACACAGCATGGGCGCAAGTCAGGGAGTTGCTGGCAAAAAAACCATCAGGACAATTCCTTGAAAGATTAAACGTTTTCTTCACAAGAACTCCTGGAAGCCAGCAATACAGAATGATAACAGGAAACAATCTTGATGAAATATTAAGAAAAGTAAATGACGTTCTTGAAAAAAACGATTTTGATTTCAGGCAACACATAGGAGATAAACTGGATTTCATCACATATACTTTATTCAGAGTAATACAAGGAGCAGTATACAAAATAAGAACACAAAAACCCAGAAAGCCGAACGTTGCAATACTCAGTAACGGAGAGGAAGATGTCAAAGGAGACAATTTCGCGCAAGAATTATTCCGCGCAATTGATGGCAACATTGGATTTGTAGAACCTGAGCATTTGATGGAAGGAAAAATAGAGAGGGGTAAGAAAGATTATCCTATAGACGTTGTTGTAACCGACAGATATACTGCAAAAATTAATGCGCAAACAATAACTGCGGTTGAAAGACAGCTAGGAGGCCTGTTCAAAGGAATACTGACTTTAGAAAGTCTGCGAGCATACAAAAGAGGAGAAGGACCGCTTTACAAATTAAAAGCCCTCCTGAATCCAGACGGATACAACGGCTCACCGATATTGGGCTTGAATGCATACGCTCTTGTCGGACACGGCAAAGCAAGCACAAACGCGATTGAAGCAGCAATCAAAAGAGCAATCGATTACAGAAAAAGCAATTACGTTCACCTTGCACACGCAGCTCTTCCAGAAATGCAAAGAATAGCGACAAAAATCAAGCCTGACACGGCTGCCCGTTCATGTCCTGAATAGTACCCTGCGAGAACGAAGTCAGCAAAGAAATAAAGTCGCCGATGTCAACCAAGCCATTGCCATTTCTATCAAGCTCAACAATACAGCCTGACTGAGGACTAATACAGGACAAACTTTCGCCAGCAAACTGCTCAAGCAAAACAACAAAATCACCAATATCAACACCATTATCATCATGGTCAAGAGTCACGTGACAAGTCCAGGCATAAAACACAACAGAATCCTCAGAAGCTGCACTCTGGGAATCAGTCGCAGTAAAAGCAACCGTGTGCTGACCAGGAGCGAGTCTCCTGACAAGATTATTGCCAGAGCCCAAAGTCGCTTCACCCTCTTTCCAAATACCAGTCAATGCGCCATCCTCTGCATCAATCGCAGCACCGGTAAAAGAAATCGGGTTCTGAAGAATAGCGTTATCAACAGGAGTAGAAATAACAACTTCAGGAAGGGTATTAGCTGTTTGAACCGTAACATGCACAACTTCAGTATCAACAGCATTACCACTGTCGGTTGCGGTTAAAGTGATAGTGTGCTGTCCTGCGGTCAGTGCTGCCTGCAGGGAAGTTCCTGTGCCAAGACTGCCGTCAATACTTGAAGACCAAGACAATACTTCAGCTGGCAGAGTTCCGTCTTCTGCATCAGTTGCACTTCCTTCCAAAGTAACAGGAGATTCAATGGTTGCGTTTTCTGTTGGAGCAGTAATAGTTGCGACAGGAGCAGAATTACCAATCTGTTCAACATTAATGTGAACGACTTTTGAATCGGTGAGGTTTCCGCTGTCGGTTGCTGTTAAGGTGATTGTGTGCTGTCCTGTGGTCAATGTTGTTTGCAAGGAAGTTCCTGTGCCGAGATTGCCGTCAGTGTCTGAGTTCCAGGACAAGCTTTCTGATGCAAGAGTTCCGTCTTCTGCATCTATCGCGCTTCCTTCCAAGGTAACTGGAGACTGTAACGTTGCACCTTCTGCCGGAGAAGTAATAGTTGCAACAGGAGCAGTATTCTGAGGCATAATAGACTGAACAGCAGCAAGAGCATCAACACGCTTCCAACTGCCAATCAAAACACCAGTATCCTGCAAAATCTGGCGGATTTGAGCAGGAGTCAACTGGATACTGCGCGCTTTAGCAACCTGCTGAATCAAAGCAACAACACCAGAAACATGAGGAGTTGCCTGAGAAGTGCCGGACAAGGCACCATAAGCCTCACCAGCCTTTGTACTAGTAATCGAAACACCAGGAGCGAGAACATCAAGCAAAGCTCCCCTATTAGAGAAACTTGCAATAACATCACTCTTATCAACAGCACCAACACCAATAGCATTAGGACTGCAGCCAGGATAACTAATGCCGGTCAAATAACCATTATTACCAGAAGCAAAAACGCTGGTAACACCTGCATCAAATGCTGCATTAATAGCAGAATCAAAGAAAGTAGGACACTGCTCCTGCTCCTGATAATTGCCGCCATCACCAAGACTGCCGCTAATAGCAACAACATTGTAAGCATCCTTAACCTGCAAACAATAATCCATGCCGGAAATAATATCGGCAAGAGTGCAAGTAGTACCGCAAACTTTCACAGAAACAATGTTCGCACCAGGAGCAACACCCTTGTACTGGCCATTGGCAGCAATAATGCCTGACACGTGAGTGCCGTGGCTGATTGGGTGAACATCAGCAGCCAAATCATCAACAGACTGGCCATTCGGACAACAATTCGGAGAACAATAACACTTCTGATCAACAACCCTGCTCTGAAAAGCA
>CAYUHB010000008.1:0-11221 GCA_964444355.1 uncultured Methanosarcinales archaeon | reverse complement strand
TGGGTTTGTCTGGTTTGAAGGAAGCTTACAAGACTGGTCGTGGCAGGATTATTGTTCGTGCAAAAACGCATATTGAAGAGGCTAAGAACAAGACCCGCATTATTGTTTCCGAGATTCCTTACATGGTTAACAAGTCTGAGATGATTGAAGCTATTGCTGACTTGGTTCGTGACAAAAAGATTCAGGGCATTTCTGATTTGCGTGATGAGTCTGATAGGGAGGGTATGCGTATTGTTATTGATTTGAAATCCGGCGCTAATTCTGATGTTGTTCTTAACCAGTTGTTTGCGCACAGCCGTCTGCAGGAGACTTTCGGCATTAACTTGCTTGCTCTCGTTGATAACCGGCCAAAATTGTTGTCATTGAAAGATATTATTCAGAACTTTATTGATTATCGTCGTCAGATTGTTCGCAGGCGCACTCAGTTTGATTTGAGGCAGGCAGAGGATAGGGCTCATTTGTTGGAGGGCTTGATTGTTGCTTTGGATAATATTGATGCTGTTGTTAAGCTGATTAAGCAGGCGAAGTCTGCTGATGAAGCCAAGGCTGCTTTGATGGCTGATTACAAGTTGTCTGAAAAGCAGGCTCAGGCTATTCTTGATATGACTTTGCGCCGTTTGACTTCTCTTGAGCAGAATAAGATTCGTACAGAGCACGATGACTTGCTTATACTTGTCAAGGAGCTTAAGGATATTCTTGCTTCTGAGCAGAAGATTTTGGGTCTCATAAAGGCAGAGCTTCTTGAGTTGAAAGAGAGGTATGGTGATGCTCGTCGTACTCAGGTGTTGGAGTCAGAGGTTGAGGTTATTGAGGAGGAATCTCTCATTAAGCCTGAGGATGACGTTATTACTATTACTCATGCTGGCTATGTTAAACGCCTTCCAGTGGATACTTACAAGCAGCAGCGTCGTGGTGGCAAGGGTATTATTGCTGCTGAAGCTAAGGAAGAGGACTTTATTGAGAACTTGTTTGTCGCTAATACTCACGATTACTTTTTGTTCTTTACAAATTTCGGTAAAGTGCATTGGATTAAGGTTTATCAGATTCCTGAGGCGGGTCGTTACGCAAAAGGCACTGCTATTGTGAATTTGTTGCAGCTTGGCGAGAAGGAAAAAGTCACTGCGTTTATTCCTGTTAAGCAGTTTGAAGAGGATAAATATTTGTTCATGGTTACTTTGAATGGCACAGTGAAAAAAACATCTTTGGCCGAGTTCAGCAATCCAAGAAAAGGCGGTATTATTGCTCTTGGTTTGGATGAGAAGGATGAATTGAAGTCTGTTATGTTGACTGATGGCGATCAGCAGATTATCATAGCGACTAAGCAGGGTATGGCTGTGAAATTCCATGAAAGTGATGTGCGCGCAATGGGGCGAACAGCAACAGGCGTTATCGGCATTCGTTTGCGTGATGATGTTGTTGTTGGCGCGACTATTGCTGATGACAAGCGCACTCTTGTTACTGTTACAGAGAAGGGTCATGGCAAGCGCACTCCGATTTCTGATTATCGTCTTATCAGTCGTGGTGGTGTTGGTGTTATTAACATCAAGATTACTGATAAGAATGGTTCTGTTGTTGGCATCGCTTCTGTTATCGATGAAGACGAGCTTATGTTAATCTCTCAGTCTGGTGTTCTTATCCGTACTCCTGTTAAGGGCATTAGTGTTATTGGCAGGAACACTCAGGGCGTTCGTGTTATGAAGTTGGAGGAGAATGATAAGGTTATTAGCTTGGCCAAGATTATTCCTGAAGAATGAACGCTTTAATTCTTACTCACATCGGCTTGGAAGACGTTTCTGCTTCTGAAATCCAGCAGTTGATTTCTGCTTCTGACGTCAAAACAGCTCCTGGCAGAGTATTTTTTTCTTGCAAGTCTGAGCAGGAGCTTGTTGACTTGTGTTATCACGGTCGTACATTCTCGAAAGTAATTCTTTTGCTTTCATCTTTCAAATTATCCGGTGTTCCTGATGAAAGCATTTTGAAAGACCTCAAGAAGTTCATTGACAAAACCGCTGCTGTCAAGTGTGAGCGTTCTGGTGCTCACGATTTTACTTCTTTTGATGTTGAGCAAATCCTGAACAAGGCGTTGGCTCAAATGTATAATGTTGTTATCGACCATAAGAGGCCTCAAACGACTTTTTTTCTTCTTATCGACAATAGTGATGCTTTTTTTGGCGTTGATTTTTCCGGCATTGACTTGGGCAGGCGTGATTACAGAATCTTTCTTGGCACTGATGCTTTGAAGGGCGACATCGCTGCAGCTCTTCTAACTATTGCGGGGTATGATACAAAGAATTCTTTGCTTGACCCTTTTTGTCGTCATGGTATTATTCCTATTGAAGCAGCATTATTTGCTACTAATACTGCTCCTCACAAGTTTTGCAAGGAAAAGTTTGGTTTTGCCACTCTTCCTAACCTGAAATACAAGCTCATTGACAAGGAGAATGATTTCAAGGGCACGATTATTGCTATGGATGATAATTTCAAGCACGTTTCTGCTTCTCGAAAGAACGCTAAAATTGCTGGCGTTGTGAAATCAGTCGAGTTTTCCCGTACAGATCTTAAGTGGCTTGATGCCAAGTTCGGCAAGAACTTCTTGGACTTAATAATCACTTTGCCAGTCCAGCTTGGCAGGAGCATTGCTGACACCACAGTGGAAAAAGTTTATCATCAGCTTTTCTATCAGGCAGAGTTCATTCTGAAGAAAACAGGTAAAATATGTCTCGTAATGAAGCGTGGTGTTGACCTTGTTAAAGCTAAAGCAGCTGAATTCAAGTTTTCTGTTGTTTCCGAAAGAAAGGTTATGCAGGGTGCTGAAGAGTTGACTGTGTTGGTGTTTTCTAAATAAATACCACCCGTCCTTAAAGGTGAAGATTTTTAAATAAGCACGCTCTTCTTCAATCATGCAATTGATGATGCGAATCAGCCTTCTAATCATATCTGTTCTTTCATTATTGATTTCTGTAGCAGTAACATATAAATCCGCAACAATAAAGGAATTTGTGATTTATGCGATTATTCTTTCTGTACCATTATTTGTGTCTTTTGCATTATGTCTGTATGCAGTAATTCAAGTAAAGCAAAAGAATTTAGGGAAAGGAGCATCATATTCTCTTTTAGCATTAATTATTCTGGCAATCATTTATTTTTCATTATCTATGCCTATGCATTTTGGCTGCGTAGCTATGCCTCATTTTAGAACAAATAGTTTCACTGGAAAATGTGATTTCGGTCTTACAGGAGGATGTATGAAAGACCCCTGGTATTTCGAAAAGGGCTGTATGTTAAGCAGAGCTGAAAAGATTGAGCTGATTAAGCAGTCTTCATTCTATTCCGGCATACAGGAACCGTGTGGTAAGGTTCCGACTCGGGGTATTACAGAAAGTGGGTTAATATTTGATACAAACGATCAAGAAGCGATGAACATCTTTTCCGAAGAGTCTGTTATTCTGTGTAAAGAGCTCTTATAATTCTTAAATCCGACCGCTACCTTTATAAACCCTCTTTACCATTATCGTCGTGGGTTGGGTGGGTATCGGGCCTCCGGTCTTACGACTGAGGAAAGTCTACCCACCATTAAAAGGCGACTCATTGAGAACCAGTAATGGTTGGCTCCATCACAGAAACGAACCTTGCATTGGTAGTATGATGCGTGACTCCTGTGGCAACACGGGCATACGCGCTGACGTTCCTATGCGATTGGATGAAACGGATAGCCCTCGCCGGTGCAAGCACCTTTGCGTGCGCTTAGTAGAATGCCCGAGACGCCTGTCCAGACGAGTAATATCGTCATCGATGTCCATCATCGCTTTGGAGGCGTACAAAAGGTAGCTTATTCCTGCCCAACCCTTAATTTTATATACTAAAACCAAATTTCCAACGATTATGGCAAAAGATAGCACTCGTATGCCGATGTCAACTGCTGGTATTACGACTTACTTTGAAGACTATAAGAGCAAGATTGAGTTCAAGCCCGGTCACATCATTGTGTTTTCTGTTGTTGTTATCATCGTGATTATTGTGTTGCATATTTGGGGTTCGTCCTTTCTCGGTCTGGTATGAAACTTAATCCTCGTGATATGGCTAAGGCAATGCAGCGTTTTGGTATCCAGCAGCAGGAAGTTGAGGCTTCTGAAGTTATTATTCGCTGTCCTGATAAGGATATTCTGATAGAGAGGCCTCAGGTTGCCAAGGTTAACATGATGGGTCAGGAGACTTGGCAGATTATTGGCAACGCAGTGGAAAAAGCGCGTTCTTCAGAGCCTGAAATCAAGGAAGAGGACATTCAGACTGTTATGCAGCAGGCTAATGTTTCCAAGGATAAAGCCTTAGCCGCCATCAAATCAGCCAAGGGTGATTTAGCCCAGGCTATCCTAAATTTGCAATCCTGAAGTAACAACTTATATTCTGTAGTATATGCTTCCAGCACTGGGTTTATATAGATGGGTTCCTTATATACCATATTGCGCGCCCGAAATGGCCCGTAGTGATGAAGAACACGGTTGAGGCTCATTTCTTGCCGCAGTTGTATGAACCCGGAAGAATCAATACAGCTTGCTTTACAAGAGTTGAAACGTGCAGACCATAGTATTTCTGTTAGTTTGAAGTATACTCGTACGGTTGATGTTATCAAGAGCATTATTGAGCGTTTGATTAATACTGTAGGTTTTGCGCTTGATGCTTTGGTTGAGCATGCTAAGGTTCAGAAGAAGATTTCAGAAGCTTCTGCTTTGCCGAAGGTTAAGGTTGATCAGGTCAAGATGCTTTATGCCAGCGACAAGGTTATTACTGATTTCTGTGATTTCTATTTGAGGTTGAGGAAGATTGACAAAGCCAAGTTTGCCCGTGCTCAGGAGTACAGGCGTCATGTTACTATGACTGCTTTTTTGGATGACGAAAAGGTCGAGATTACTATTGACATTATCTCTGATTATTTTGAAAAGACAAAAGATTTTTTAAACTACATTTCTCGGTTGATTCAAGGTGAAGGAGGAGCATAAGCGGCGTTTCATAAGCGCCGCGCCTGAGCAAGGTTCAGGTGACTTTTTCCTCCCCTTGCCTCTGCAGGGGAGAAAAAAGTCGGTCGTAGACCGCGGCGCCGGAAATCAATATTACCGGAACGGTGGGAAGAACAAAATGACGAGTAAGGTTTTTCTTGTTTCAGGAAATGCAGGTCAGGGCAAGACTACTGTAGCTAAGAATCTGGCTTTTTGTTTGAAGAGTTTTGGTTTTGATGTTTTGCTGGTTGATGGCGATGTTAAGACTCCTAAGCTTGGTTATCATGTTGGCATGCCTTTGGCAGAGCGCACTATTCAGGATGTTTTGCTTGGCGTTAGAAAGCTCGAGGATGCAGTTTACCACAGTAGTTCTGGTCTGAAGCTTCTTTTGAGCAGTTTGAATGTTGTTAATGTTCCTCATCCTTCTGTTTTGTTGTCTCAGCTGAGAAAGCTGGCTGATATTGTGATCATTGACGTTCCTACTCATGACCATAAGTGGTACAGGCCTGATTGTGATTTGTTGCTTGTTACCCAGCCTGACTTTCCGAGTGTTATGGACATTCAGAAGTTGTCAAGAGGCTGTAAAGTTCGTGGTCTCGTCATTAATCGTGTGCATGCTGATAATGTTGACCTTTCTGCAGGCAATATTCATCAGCTTCTTTCCTTGCCTGTTCTAGGTGTTATTCCTGAAGAGCCGATTATGAGGGAGGCTTTGCGTCATGGTTATTCTATTGTTGAGTATCATCCTGAGTTGGTGGCCAGTAATGTTTTGAAGCAGTTTGCCGCAAAACTTATGAACTTGGAGTATCAATCTCCTCTTCAGGAAGTGTCTTTGTTTACAAGGCTTGGATTATGAAGCATGAGCATAAGGAGTGGACGCCTGAATTGGCTGTAAGGACTGAGGATATTCTTGCTAAGGCTGAGATGTCAAAGCCTGGCTGGATTGTTGGTGTTGATTCTGCTTTGTATTGGGTTTTGCTTTTGCTTGCGATTATTGCTAATTTTGTCATTTCTGTTGTTCTTGTTCCTTTCCTTTTAATCTTGAAGGGCGGGTCTTTGTATTTTTCTTTGTTCTTTATCGGCGCGAGTTTTGGTTTGTTTTTCAGTTTTATCCTGCATAGCTTGGAGCAGTTGCAGAAAGAGCAGCACATTGTCGCTTCTATTTTCATTCCTTGTATTGCTTTGATTAATGTCGGCATTTTTGCTGTTTTGTCGAACAAGCTTATTGTTCTCTTGAAACTTGCAACCCCTCCTCATAATGCTATTCTTGTCGGTGCTGTTTACGTGTTCGGCTATGTTATTCCTGGCGCTTTCTTTCATATTAAGAAGAAGTAAATTTATAAGTCTCAGATATGCCCTTTCTTGTTTATGGCGGCCGTGGTGTAACGGTAGCATACAAGACTGTGACTCTTGTAGACCGGGTCCAACTCCCGGCGGTCGCCCTTAACCTTAGTGGACGACCGTCACTCGTTGAACCCGTTCAGTTGAGTACGAAGTTGCCTGTTGTTGTTAATCAAAGTTCAGAGCGTACAGTTCAGGGCGTACAGCTTAAGCCTGATTTCTACAGATGTGGTGTTAGGTATGAGAGAATAAAGAAATTACTTCCAACTCTTGATATATCAGAGAAGAATAAGGAATTGTTGGCTAAATACGACGTTCATATGTGTTCTAGGGGCTTAAGTTTGTCCCGAAAAGTCAAATACCTCTACATTCTCATTAAAGTCTGTCAGAAGTTCCAGAAAGACTATGCCTGTTTCGATTCTCAAGCAATGCAGGAATTAAAGATATGGATGAATAGTTCCGTTCTGAGCAAAGCTACTCAAAATGACTACATCATAGCTGTCAAAATGCTTCTTGAGTTTATTGGAATTAATGCAGTAGAACTGACTGTAAAGGGAGTTAGGTTCAAAAAATTGCCTCCTGAACTGCTTACTGAGAAAGAAGTAGAAGACATGGTTAATTGTTGTACCAGAATTAGGGATAAAGCGATAATTAGTCTGTTGTACGAGCTGGGAGCACGTATTGGTGAAATCCTGAATCTTAAGGTGGGTGATGTTGTTTTTGACCAGTTAGGAGCGTATGTTATGCTTGATGGAAAAACAGGGCAGAGAAGGTGTAGAATTGTTAAGAGTGTTCCTTTAGTTCAATCATGGCTCTTAGCGTGTCCTACAACTGATTCTAGGCGGTATTTATGGATTAAATCAAACAAAGAGCTGTTGGGTTATCCTATGGTGAGAAAACTGCTTAAAGGGCTTGCAAAGCAGTTAGGAATCCAGAAAAGAGTATATCCCCACCTACTGCGTCACAGCAGGGCAACGGTTTTGGCTAAACATCTAACAGAACAACAATTGAAGGTTTATTTAGGATGGACTGCTGATAGCAATATGGCTAGTACGTATGTTCACTTGTCTGGAAAGGATGTCGATAATGCTATACTTCAGATGAATGGTTCCTCAGGCTCAAATGGAGACTGTTTTGAAGAATTTATGAAGTTTTATCAGGTTTGGAAGGTAAGGAAGTCTTAGTAATCGTAGTCTCTGCAAATCGAACAATCGTCTGAGGAGGAGTCAGTAAGCAAACTTTAGTTCGCAAGTCTTTTCCGATTTTTCTTCGGATCCATCTTGCTTTTTCCAAGTGTCTTAAAGCCTGACTTATCGTAGACTCCGAATCAGTGCTTAGTAGTTTTCTTGCTTCTTGGCGGGGAAAAGGTTCATCCTTAAAAGCTCTCCAGAGCTTCACATATCTCACCCAAACCCATTGCTGAACATATTTGATAAAATATCTTTTCCTCGTATAGCCTTTTTTCATCTTCCTCTGTTAATTTAGCTATTGACTAAAGTATAAAAAGCTTTATATATGGTTTTTCTCCCCTAATAACTAGATTTCTCAGAATATAACAAATTGGCTGATACCTATGTAATTTCGGCAATTTGGAGGAATAAAAATGATAGAAATAGAAAAAAAATATGAATTTAGAGGTTTGGAACCAGAGGTAGATATGTGGCAAGGTGGATCTTCGCAAGACGAACATACGAAAGTTGATAAAGTTGCTCGGCTTGGTGAGAAAAAAGAACTTACTGGAAATGGCTTTGTTGAAAAGCAGAACTTTTTCTTTGCACCAAAAGAGGGTTTAAATTTGCTTCGAGTATTTGAACCTTGGAAAACACATATGAATAAAGGTAAGCTCACTGGCAAGACTGGAACGACCTATTACGCCGTATTTGATGCATTTTTAGACTATTGTGAGCAGAGAAGAATCGGTGCACCACAAAAACTAAAACTTCAATTACCTGACCGAATGTGCTTGCCTGAATATATCAACGAATTAGAATTAAATAATGTTCCAAAGGATTCAATAGGAGTTTGTGCATTCGTTTATGTTGTTGGAAAACGGTTCTATTTTGTAAAATTCTTAGAGGAAACAACATATAAGGAACTCCTTAGGTTTGCAAGAAACGGAAAGATAGTGGATATTTTGAAGAAGTTTCCTGAACTTAGGAAGGAATTGAGCAGGATGAAAAAGCAAAAAAAACCTAAGTCTTTCTAGCTTTTTTCTTTTGGTTTTTCTTATATTTTTTCTTATTTTAAGTATTAAATTATTATGTCCAATGTATTAAGTATCCTGTTTGCAGTCTTAAAGTATCAAGTTCAATGTATTAAGTATTCAGTATTAATGTAATCATGTTTTATATCAGAAGTATCATGTTTTCAGTAGGAATGTATTCAAGTCACTCTGTTTTATATTAAGAGTAGAAAGTACTAAGTCTTTAGTCATGATGTTGAAAGTAATGTGTTTTATGAAACACAACAATATTAATGAAGAAGGAGAGATTATCTATTTTCAAAATCCTCCCAATTGCCATTTTCAAGAACTTCTTTGTACTCCTCATATTCTTCTATTGTGATGATCATATAACCGGGAAGAGGTTGAACATATTTCTCTATGATTGGTGTGTTTCTTTTTCCTTGGTATGTGACTGTTGTTTCTACACCAAATTCAGTTCTTGTTATAATGCTCCCTTTTTGATCTGTTTCTTCAATTAATAATGGAACATTCAATTTTGGATCAAACCTGAAAACAAGAATTTTGGATGGATCTCCCTTTTTCTTGAATGAAATGGATAAATTTGTTGTTATCTGTTTTCCTGCTGAAGAGATTATTGTGGGCTTTTGATCAATCTTAATGGGTTCTTCAAGAGCATATTCCTGCATCATATCAACAGGTCCTTTAGTATAGAATGAATCAAAGTAGATAAGAGGTAATCGGTCGCCTTGAAACTTAGGAGATCGCACTTTATTCTCCATATTTGCACTCCAGTAATAGTGTCCCAGTTCTTTTGGAATTCTCGGAAGGTCTTGTTCAGGATCACCCGTTAGATTTATTTCGAAATATGCTGGAAAATATTTTGTCTCTCCTAATGATTCTTTTGGCTGAGGCAAATCATGTTTATAATTATACCATCGTTCACTTATTTGCCTCGGTGCCGTCATAAGAATGCTTTTTGTATTTACGTCCCAGCTCATTGGACACCAAAACATAGCAAATTCGTATTCAACGTATCCATCACTTCTTCTATCATTTACGACAAGTGCTCCAGTATTATCGTTGAAATTTGTAAACAAATACGCTTTTGGTGCCTTGTCAATCATTTGTTGCATTAGTGTTTTGGATACTTCTGTAGTCTGTTCAACCTTAATAGCCTCATTCAAAGGCTCTCTTATAGGTTCTTTAGGAATAATCTCTGGCACGGGTTCTTTTATGCGTTCCTGAACTATTGTTGTTTCATGTTCATCACAAATACTATTCTGATTTGCGTCAAGACAACACTGTCCTTTCTGCCATTCAAAATAGGGAGAATTACATTGAGTTTTAATTTCTAATGGTGCTTGCTGACAAGCCACCAAGATTATCAATAACAGCAACATTATTCCGATTTTATCAAAAAATGCCATATTTTGTCCTTTATGCACTTTAATTCTATTCTTCTTATTAACTTTTCCGAAATTTTTCACGATTTGATGTTATTCCATATAACAAATAATTTATTTCTTAATCAAGCAATAGAGGGAGAAAACTCATCTTAGAGTGTTAAAATTAGGTAATTTTATTCGGTAAAGTTATAACATTTATCCCTAATTCATATATAGAAAACAATTGTCAGGAAAGAGTAATAAAAAGAGGTTAACTACGAGAATTTAATCATGAAAACTTCAAAGAATTAATCACCTTGTTTTTTGCTTTCTCCGAGCTCATAAATGTTCTTTTAGGTGTAAAGTAGCTAATACCAGCAAGTTTGTCAGATTTAGTATCAAATAAAAAAGTCATTCCAAAAATAAACTCTTCTTCTCCATGAATTAATATTGCTTTAGTATAACCTGTATAATCAGCAGTAACTCCTTTGCTTTCTTCCCAAATCTCATAATCAACTTCCAAATCTCCCTTAATCTGTTCAAATGCTACTTGAAAATTCTCATTCAAGTATTCTTCTGGATTATAGTTACCTGCATCGCTTAAGACTACTAGAGTCATTTCATCATCTTTTGTTATCTTGAAAAATGGATATATGTCGTAATAACTTTTGTTCACATACCATCCCGGAGGAGGAATGAAGTAAATTCGACCATCTGTGAGTTCATTTTCTGCCAGAATTCTTTTAGTTTGAATTTGAAGTTCAGGAGTTTCTGTCGGTGATTCATAATAGAAAAAACCCGTAACTGTTAATAAAAATAGAATGATTGGAAAGGCAAGTATTGAAAAAAATGAAATTTTATCGATTGTATAAATTCTTCTTTTTTCAGGCGGATAATTATTTCTTACTTGCTCAGAAAATAATAGATATAAGAACCAAATGAAACAATAAACAAAACCTCCACCGAAAATACTACTAGATGTTACTGCTTTCGGAATTTCAGATTCAGCACCGGCATAGAAAAAGGATATTATAAGATTAATAATAAAAATCATAACTAAGGTCATCTTAGCAAGTGCAACAGCATTTGGTTTAAACGTGCTTAGTGAATAAATTGTATAGATAATGAATACTATTAATCCGAAAATCGACAAACCATCTAATGTAAACATCCATATTTTTGTAAAATGCGTAAAAGTCGGTTCTGCTAAAATAAAAGAAAGATCCTCATTACCTGAAATGAATGTAAATATTATATTAAGAACTAATGTAAATATAAATAAACCAAGCCAGCCAGTAATACTTTTTACCTCATTT
>CAYUHB010000007.1:3102-11459 GCA_964444355.1 uncultured Methanosarcinales archaeon | reverse complement strand
AGTCAACACGACGCCAAGCAAAATATACATCAACTTCCAGCCAGAACTCAACCTCGTATTCAACAGAAGCTTCGGAATAGGCGGAGGATTCTCAATACCGCAACAATTCCAGATAGTACAAATAAACGACGACAATTTCATAATCAAAAGATACGGAATACTGGCAGACAAAACACTAAAAATCACAGCAGACATGCTGAACCTAACAAAAGACGTTAAAGAAGTCAAAGAAGGACCAAACATCTTCGAAGTAAACAGCGGAACTGAAAATTAACAAACTTTGAAAAACAAAGCCCAAGAAAACTAGGTTTTCTGGGCCCCGTCGAACTTCGTTCGACGTGGTTTGATCAAAGCGCTCCTAGTCTCGGTTCGAGAAGCATTCTAATAGATATTTGCGTTGCAAATATGTTTAATACTCTTCTCTCACCTCAACTATGTCGCGCAACCCAGGTCTAGAATTACCCTTTCTTCTTAACAGCGCCTGCCTCAGCGCACTTCTCAGAACAAAAGAACAAAGTCTCTCCTTTGTACTCCCGCTCTATAACGCCTTCTTCACGGTCACCCAAAGGCTTATGACAGTGAGCACAATGACCACCCTCAACAAGCTCAGCACCCTTTGAAAAACCCTCTTCCCAAGGAGCAATCTCTGCATCCTCAGTCAACTCTTCCTCGCCTTCCTCAGTATAAACATCAGCTTCCTTATCGCCTACGTGAATCTTGAACTCGGCATCCTCATGAGAACCAGGATGCTCCTCTGCTTCCAAGAACTCCTCAGGCTCATCCTCAAACTCAGACTTCTTATCTTTTTCAAAAATACTTCCCTTCTTTTTCGGCATAACGGTTCGACATAAAGAAAGGTATATAAATTTTGTTATACAAGAATAACAGAATGGAACTCAAAAGGAAAATATTCCATATCGCCTCAGGAACAGCAATAGCACTATTGTACTATTACAATCTGATAGGCAAGATACACCTGATAATACTGCTGGCAATAGCAATAATACTGTTCTTTCTGTACAAATACTACAAACTACCAATCATACACCAGCTAGTAATGGCAATGGAAAGAAAAGAAAACCTGAAACAAGCAGGACTGGCTTCAGTACTGTATTTACTTGGATGCACAATAACAGTACTATTGTACCAAAAAAACATAGCAATAGCGTCAATACTTTTGCTGGCATTCGGAGACGGAACAGCAGGAATACTGCGATTGCACACACAAACAAAAACCTGGACAAGCACGATAGCAGGAATAATAGCAGCAACAATCGCAGCACAATTCTTTGCAACCTGGATACAAGCATTCATCACAAGCATCATAGCAATGCTTGCTGAAAGAATCAATTTCAAAATAGATGACAACTTGTACCTGCCGATATTGGCGGGAGCGGTGCTGACATTGCTAGGCTAAGATTGAATTAAAAGGCAGGGGAATTCGAGGTGCTTAAAATTTCCGTTTCCTAATTGCCGGAAAGCGATTTTTTCGGATTCAGACGCGCAGAATTTATAAAAGGCATCAATTCAGCTTCTTGTATGACCAAAAAAGGGGCGGTGGACCACCTAAATTATGCATTGGTGGCTAAAGCTCACACGCAGATGTACTTAATGCATAAATGGTGGGCAAGGAAGCCACATAATGTGGTTAGCGAATACATAAAACATTACTCGGCGGAGGGAGACATTGTCCTGGATCCTTTTGTAGGGTCCGGAGTTACAGCACTAGAGGCCATAAAGCTTGGAAGAAAGGCGGTTGCCATAGACCTTGATCCGATGGCCACGTTCATAACGCGAAATACGGGTATAATAATTGACACCAAAGAAATCGAGAAAGTTTTCAAGAATATTGAGTTGGATTGCAGAAGAGAGATTGAAGAGTTATATTCTACTAAGTGCAACAAATGTTCCAATATCGCGACTATTCTCGCAACTATATGGAACAAAGAGAAAGCAATACCCGTAGAACTTAGATGCTTCTGTGCTAAGTGCAATAAAAGGTTTGCCAAAAAGCCTGATGCAGAAGATTTGGAGCTTCTTAAGAAGGTTGAACGCGGACAAGTGCCATATTGGTATCCAACTACCAAGTTGGCCTACGATGGCGCAGAATTCCTTAAGCGAGAAAAAAGCACAAGTATTCCTGACTTGTTCACTAAGAGAAATTTGATTGCACTATCAATTTTGATGAATCGAATTGAGAGAATCAAGGAACCAAAAATTAGAAATTTGTTCTTGTTTGCATTCACCGGAATCAGCCACTTGGTAAGTAAGATGTGTCCCGTCGCCAAAGCAGGGGGCCGTGGTCATTGGAGTGAGTTAAGCGCTACATCGTTCTGGCCAGTGCAAAGTTATTGGATTCCACCGCATTTCATGGAGTCAAATGTATGGATGTTGTTTGAAAGCAAAATTACTTTCAAGCAAGGCATCATCGTCGGGAAAAAGGATTCAAATGCGCAAATAGCCAAGTTCAATGAGGCCAAATCGTTCGAAGAACTGCGCAATGATGCGAACATTATGATAAAGACGCACGATGCATTGGAGTTATCAAAAATTATTCCACCCAATAGCGTGGATTACGTATTTACAGACCCGCCTTATGGAGGTGCGGTGCAGTACTTCGAGCTCAGCACACTCTGGGCATCTTGGCTGAAAATGGATCTCGATTATGCGGACGAAATAACGATTAACAAGCAACAGGAAAAAGATTTTGATTACTACCATAAAATGCTTTCGGCAGCGTTCAAACAAGTATATGATGTTCTAAAACCTAGCAAGTATATGACTGTCACTTTCCACAGTACTGAAATTAAAGTTTGGACGTCTATCATTAAAGCAATAGTGCGGGCAGGCTTCGACCTTGAAAAAATCATATACCAACCACCTGCACGAGCATCGGCTAAAGGATTGCTTCAGCCTTATGGTTCGGCGGTTGGTGACTACTACTTACGTTTTAGAAAACCAGAGATTTTGAGATTGCAGAAAGAAGAGCAATTGGATGAGCAAAGATATGAGCGAATTATCGTCGAAGCCGCTAAGAATATTATTGCCGAGCGAGGAGAACCTACTCCTTATACTTTCATTCTTAACGGTATCATAGTTGAACTGAAGAAGGAAGGTGCACTGTTGCTTGGTCAAAAGAATCCTGATGATGTTATGAAAAAGTATGTGGGCACGGAATTTGTACTTGTATCAGTTCCTGGTGCAAATGGACAGAAGGCAGGCAAGAAATGGTGGCTAAAAGATCCCGCAAGTATCTCTTATCTCGAGCAAATTCCTCTCGCAGACCGGGTGGAAATAGCTGTTGTCGATGTGCTTCATAGCAAAGTTAAGGTTTCGTTTGATGATGTACTGCAATATGTGTTCATAAAATTCCCAAATGCTCTGACACCCGAGACTGAAGAAATTCAGGAAATTCTAGAAGAATATGCGCAAAAAACGACTGATGGCAACTGGATGCTGAAGTCCGTTGTTAAGGGAAGGGAAAGTGAGCACACGAAGCTGATATTTTACTTAGCTCATCTGGGCAAATTGGCAGGATTCGATGTGTGGGTTGGACAAAAAGAACAGGGGGACATTTTCAACGGCGAAAGACTTGGGAAGCTTGTAACCCCGAAGGACCCTGTCTGGCGGTTCATTCCAACGCACAACTTAGATCGCGTCAAGCAGATAGATGTCATATGGCATGATGAGGGCAGAGTGCGCTATGAGTTTGAAGTCGAGAATACAACCGCAATTACTGAGGCGATTGTGCGCGGATCAAATATTCCTCATGATCATATTAATAGATTAATCGTCATTCCTGAAGAGCGAGAAGGACTGTTGTTTAGAAAGCTGAAGGAGCCAATTCTGCAAGGTCGCGTAACAAAGGATGGATGGCGGTTTGTTTTCTATCATGACATAGAGAATTATTATGAGAAGTGTAGGAAAGTTAAGAAAGTTGACGTAAAAGACTTCGAAAAGTTGTTTAAAATACCAAAAGAAACCAGACAAAAGCAAGCTGAGTTGAACTCGTTTATCTCAGACAAATCCGTCCGTTAATTCTCACATTTCCAGACGATTTGCAAGATTGCCTCAACTATGTCGCGCAGTCAAGAAAGCTTTCCAAAGAACACAGCCAATTCTTCATCATAATCCTTTGTAATCTTCATCTTCCACTCAGGAGGGAAACAGGACTTGTACCTCGGCCAGGCATACCTTTCATCAACAAAAATCAAAGCGCCACGATCAGTCTCAGAACGAATACACCTGCCAGCATTCTGAATGCAACGCGTCATAGCAGGCAAAATATAACCATACTCCCAACCCTTGCCAAACTTTTTGTCGTAATACGCAATAAGCTCGGTAGTCTCCAAATCAGGCTTGTCCAACGGCAAACCAACAACAATAACAGCTTTAATGATGCCAGGCAAATCAATACCCTCACCAAAAGAACCAGCAGCAACACCCAAAAGAACACCCTGCTTTGAAGAAGAAAACTTGTCCAGCAACTTCTGCTTTTCCTCCTTATCAAGCTTAGGAACCTCAAAAAAAACAGGCTTTTTTGTCTCCAAAAACTGAGAAACAGAATCACGAACACTATAACTCGGAAAGAAAACCATAACACGGCCAGGAACCTTCTCAATAAGACCAGAACAAACAGAAGCGATATCCCTATACTGCTTTTCAGAACGCATAGTGAACTTGGTAGTAGTCCTTGGCACGATCAAAGTCAGCCTGTTAGCCTCGGGAAAAGGACTTGGGAAAGACTTAGTCAAGGCATCAGGAAGGCCAAGAACATCAGCATACATGCTCGTAGGACTCAAAGTGCCGGACATCACAACAGAAGCATAACAATTATCAAAAACATCCTTAGTAAGAATAGCAGGATCAAGACAGCGATTGCTCAAAGTAACAAGCACGTCCTCCCTTTTAATGTAGCGCACAAAACTATCATCAGAATACTGCCACTCGTCCAAAAACTTCGCAATACTGCCGATATAAGAACCCCTCTTCTCAGCCCTCACCACCTCAGCAGACAACTCAAGCTCAGCAATGAGCTCATCATAATCCTTAAACTTCTTCAAAGGACCAAGAAAAGAATCATTCTTGACAAGATGCTCCTCCTTAACATTCTCGCCCAGCTTATTCAATACATCCTGAACTTCAACAAGATTAGGAACAACATCAAGATTAAACTTCTTGGCTTCCTGCACGGCCAAACGCATAATCTTGTTAGACAAACGGAAAGTCAGCAAATCACGGCATCTTGAAGGAAGATTATGGCCCTCATCAACAATAATTATCGCCTGCTCAAGCTTCTTCCTGGTTTTCGCAAACAAAATATTCCTGATATGCGGATTGAACATGTAATAATAATCAGCAATGATGACCTTAGCGTTCTCAGCAAGCAATAAAGACATCTCATAAGGGCAAAGGGCTTCCTGAATGCATTTCTGCATGACAGTTTCAGCAGGAAGCGGGTCTTTCAGTTCAGCAAGAACCTTTTTTGCAACAAAATCATTCTTGCCACGCACGTTCTCATAAAAATCACACTGCTTGTTTTCAATAAGATATTTGCAGTACTCTGCAAAATCAGACGAAGGAAGGTTTTCAACCTGCTGGGCGCACATCCACTTCTTGCCGATAATGCTTGCCACGCCAAAATGAATGTTATTCCTTTCCATCAATTTTTTTGCAGTCTCCAAAACAATCTTGTGCTGAGTATGCCTGGAAGTCAAAAAGAAAACAGTCAAATCCCTCTGCAAAGCAAGCTCAACAGCAGGACACAGAACAGCAGCAGTCTTGCCAAGACCTGTCGGAGCGTGAGCAAGAATGCTCTTTTTGTTTTTCAACGCATCCGTCACTGTCTCAACCAGTTCTTTCTGACTCGGTCTAATCGCCTCATGAGAAAATAACATCAAAAAAAAGGTTTAAGAAGGGGGTTTAAATGCTTATCGCAAGAACTTTTAAACAGGCAAATTACGAATATGAACGAGAAAGATTTTATTGACGATAAAAGCAAACCTGCGAAACATTTAAATATATATTCCATTACAACCATTACATAATAATTCGGGGTGGGTCGTTTGAACAAGAACAAAGAAATATTTAAAACGTTCTTCCGAGAAAAACCGGCAATGATGCTGGTTGAGCTCAGAAATGCGAAAAATGAGGTATATGCGAGTTCGCTGGCAAAATCAATTGACTGCACGTATTCCCACGTCGTAAAGATATTACAGGAAATGGAAACAGAAGGACTTGTAAACTTTGACAAACAGGGAAGACTGAAATTGTTAACGTTAACAAAGAAAGGCGGAGACGTTGCAAGCAGAATTGATGACATACGAGGACTGCTTTAACTTTTTTATTTAATTCTAATGTTTAATTTTGCGTCATAACGGTTATTTGACACTCCTCACAATATGCTCCTAACTCCGTTATGTCGCATTTGTTCGTCGAATTCATAGAAAAACTTATAAAGCGCCCTCTTGGAATGAGGTTTGTTCAAGAGGCACAGCGGTGAAGTGTCGGAAATTCGCTGAAGTTGCATACATTGATACTCCGAATTTCCGAGCACTTATCAAGACCTTCGGTTCTTGAAAGCTTCTGTGTACTGGAGACCAAGTTCTTGAACGGAGATTTAACATGGCAAAGATGCATTCACGAGGCAGAGGAACTGCGCACAGCAACAAACCGCTCAAACCAGCAAAACCAACCTGGATAAGATACAAACCAAAAGAAATAGAACTACTGATAGGCAAACTATCAAAGGAAGGAAAAACAGCAAGCGAAATCGGAATGATACTCAGAGACAGCTACGGAGTGCCGAACGTGAAACTGCTGACTGAACGAAGATTACAGCAAATACTTGGAGAGAAAAAATTATTGCCGGAACTGCCTGAAGATATGATGGCGCTGATGAAAAAAGCAGTCATCGTAAAAAAACACATGGACGCGAACAAGCAGGACATGACAGCAATACGCGGACTGCAATTCACAGAAAGCAAAATCAGAAGACTCGTAAAATACTACAAGAGAGTAAACAAATTACCGCCTGACTGGAAATACGTGCCAGGAGCAGTCAAGATATACACAGATTAATCGTAATCTTTATAAACACGACTGCGGAGTGGTATCAAATATGGGAGTCAAATATTTTTTAATTTTATTACTCATTTTAACAGCATGCGAAACGGCAATACAAACAGTGCCGACTTCTGAATACCAGCCGACAGTCACAGATACAGTGGATACGCCGTCTGTTGATTTATGCAAAGACTTGAACTGCACAAGCGGGCAGGTATGCAAAGAAGGCAAATGTGAATGTTCTTCAGGCACAAAACTGTGCGATAACAAATGCATACCAAAAGAAAACTGCTGTGCCAACAGCGACTGTACTTCAGGATTATGCACAAACGGTGTTTGTGCTGTACCAAAAGAATGCGCATACGGCGAGGAATTCCAGAACGGCGAATGCCAGTGCGCAAAAGGCAAAGTCTACTGCGAAGAACAAAAGAAATGCATAAACAAAGACAGCTGCTGCAGGCACACAGAATGCGACTCGTTTGAAAAATGCATGCAGACAACACTGAAAACCTCACTCTGCATACAAGTAGAAGAAAAAAAGTCCTGCAAAACATTCGCAGACCAGGACAGAACAGAACTTTATGACGTAAAAGACAATGATTACAAAGCCAAACCGACAAACTGGTGGAACGACAAAAGCGTAACATTTGACATCAACAACCAAAGCATCAGGCTGAAATTCAACGTACTAACCAATTTCTCAAATGCAACGGTTTATCAGGAAGGAATAACAGAATCCGGCGGATACTGCAAAGAAGACACGACAGAGTAAGCCACTGGACACTGGACATTCTTGCGCACAGCATATTTAAAGGATTAATTTCTAAAAAATAATATGAAACTTAATAGAAACACGGCGGAATTATGTGGAATAATTCTTGGCGATGGAAACCTGCATAAGCAATACAATCGAATAACCATATCTGGAAGTTCAGATGATCTTGTTTATTTTCATACTCGCGTTATTCCACTTTTCAGAAAGTGTTTTCACGATGTCAATCCACGAATTATAAAACTTAAGGACAAGCCAGCATATAATCTTGAGATTGAAAACAAATATATTTTCAATTTCTTTATGACTGAATTTAATCTTCAGCGTGGACCGAAGGACCATGCGCGGGTGCCTAGAGCCGTATCTTCAAATTCTTCACTTATTTCTCATTTTCTACGCGGCTTATTCGATACTGATGGATGCCTGAAATTCTGTAAGCAAGCCCGTTCTTACCCTTATTATCCGAGAATAAGACTTGCTTTAGCATCTTCACCTTTGGCGCATCAGCTTGGTTTTCTCT
>CAYUHB010000007.1:0-3092 GCA_964444355.1 uncultured Methanosarcinales archaeon | reverse complement strand
TCTTTAAGCAGATGGGTTTTGTCGCAATCAAAGATGTTCGGCCAAATCACGGATACAAAACAACAAAAGACCTTGTAACATATGAGATTTCGGGCAGAGCTGCCCTTGAAATGTGGATGCGTGTTGTTCGGCCGGCAAATCCAGTTCAGATAGCAAAATATGAATATTGGAAAAAATTCGGCCGTCATGTGCCGCATATGTCTTTTTCAGAGCGTGTTTTGCGAATAGGCCCGGGCGGATTCGAACCGCCGTCACAGGAGTCAGAGTCCCGTATCCCAAGTCTCCCCTATGGGTTCCCATAGAGAATTTGACCGATGTCCCCGGACAAATTCCGGTCTAGACGACAGGCCTGTAGTGCTAACCAGTCAACCGGTGACTTATAAAGTTTTTGCTAACTTCGACTGAACCTTAGTATACCTCAGAACATTCTCAGAACGCAACAGCAAAGAAACAGCAAGATAAGGCTCTACTTTGCTTAAAATTTCCTGGAAATGCGACTCACCACGATCTGTGAGCCTTAAAGACTTATTATCATAAGAAATAAGCTTCTTCTGCTCAAGATCTTCCAAGTTCTTGTACATCGCACGCTCGCCCTTGCTGACCATATTGGCAGCCCTTGCGAGCTCGATGAATGCCTTCTTATTCATATTCACAACAAGGGGTTTATCTGCAAAACGACGGTCACATTCCTCATAACACCGCCCCAAAGCAAATAGGACAAACGCCTGCGGTTTAGACAAACCCATAAAGAGAATAATTGTTTTTTAACTTATAAATCTTGCTACCAGCCAGACGCTCAAAAATGCCAATAGAACACCAAGGACAAGACCAACAATAATATCTGAGATGAAATGGCGCCTCTGAATAACACGGGCAACACCAACGCCAACAGCGCACAAGGCAAACAAGACAGTCAGCAAATCATTGTTGAAGTAAAGCGCAAGCAAGGCTGCAAGAAGAGAAGCACGCATAGAATGCAAACTGGGAAAACTTGAAGCATCAAAGCGACCAATAAGATTATGATACGCCTGCTTATCAGGACGGCGCCTGAAGAAAACCATTCGGGTGGTTACGGTAACTGCATAAGCAAGAGCAAGACCAACAACCAACTGCCAGAACAAAGCAATCTTGCCAAGAACAAGAGCCAGCAAAATAACAAGAACAAACAACGGATTGCCAGCAAGTCCTTTCAAATCCTGCAAATTTTCTTGTAGCATCATATAGCCCCAGGCGGATTCGAACTCACGCCAACTGCGGTTGTCTGTAGTTCAAATCCTTAATAAATGTATAGCTCCGGGCGGATTCGAACCGCCGTCAAAGGGTCCAAAGCCCTCTATACTTGGCCGCTGTACGACGGAGCTGTAAAGCTAACAAGCCAGTTCAGAACTTATAAAGATTTTGCTTTAGCGCTTCTTCTTCAAGAAAATGCAGTCTGCCAGGCACAACCAAAGCGTGCGGAGCAGAACCAAAATCAGCATCAGAAACCTCAATTACTGTGCCGGCAACAATCTTCTGGTCTTTAGCGCCTAAACGCGCAATGCCAATGCACCAATCATTCGGCAGGAAAACCTTCTCATTACGCTTGCGCTCAATCTTCCTCAACAATTCAATAGCCTCATTAACAGACATAAACTTGTTGTTAATCGGGTCAAGGTCCAAAAGAACCAAAGTGTGAGCATTAACAGACTTGTTTTCCTTTATGATGTCATAATAAGATTCAGGCGCGAAGTTCTCTTTCGGAAAAGGAATGCTTGTAGTCTTGCCAAACTTGTAAACCTGCAAGCCAGTCGCGCCAACAGCGTTAATGATTGAAGCATTATGAATAATTTCTGTCTTGATGCCCTGCGCTTTTGCTCTTTGCAAAATATCCCAGTGAGTAGTAGCGCATAAAGGGTCACCAATGATTAACAAAGCAACATCAGAAGACTTTGCTTCCTTCAGCAAAACTTCAGCAGACTCAACAAACTCCCTGTCAGCAAGCTCAACCTTCTTGCCGTACAATTTTTCCAAGTCCTCTTTTGAACAGGAAAGCTTTGAAGTATAGCATTCCAAGTAAAGTTTGGAGCAATGCTTTACTGCTTCCAAGCCTTTCAAGGAAATATCCTTCTCATCCGCGAGCCCGAGACCGATTAAAAACAGCATATTCTGACAAAAATATGACGTCTATTTAAAGCTTTATCTTTTAACCACTTAAAAGTAATAAATTAAAATAAAAAAGAATTATTGCTGCTTCTTGGTCAGAATGAATAAGAAAATCGCTGTAACTAAGAAGGCGGCAATTCCAAGCACATAAAGACCTGATGATCCTCCTTTAAGGTCAAGCAGTGCAGCGCCGGTTGGAGTACTGCCTAAAGTAAAGCCGGCTCCTCCGGAAGTGAATGCGTCCGAAACAGTAACTTCATTATTGCCCGGCACAGAATCTGCAGCTGAACACGCTGACCCAAGAATCACAGCAGTTTCTGGCATTCCTGGAGCTCCTGGTGGAGCTGCATAAAGAGTTCGCAATGCAAGCGGCGTGGTATCAGGGTCACCCGCATTAAGAACACCACCAAATAAAACAACAAAATTTCCATTTATCATTACGGATTGAGCGGACAACAATGGGAAGAACGGCGGTACTGGTGGTATCATTGGTCCAGAGTAACTGATCATGGGTGTTATCATTGCAGGAACAAGAGCCAATAATTCAGTGCAAATCGGTCCACGCTCATTGTTAACACTTAAATTAAATATGCCTTCCGCAAAATTAACATTGAAGTCTCCGAAGAAGATATTAGCTTCTCTCTCATCTTTCACATAAGGAGTAAATATCGAAGGCGAACCAACAATTGCGTCAACTCGGGTAAAAATTTCACCAGGAGTCAAGCTTGTTGGCACTCCTGCTGCGGTCTGTTCTGAAATAGAAATTGCAATCTCGCCATTAATTGATTCAGTATCTTCAGGCGGCGAATAGTCAGGAACTACACTAACCAATAAATACGGAAGATAATCACCGCCGTTGACTGTTATAGTGAACGCACCACCAGGATATCCATTCTGACAAGTCACAACACTCTGATAAAATTCAAGGCTTGTCTGACTATCTGTGAATA
>CAYUHB010000006.1:0-11742 GCA_964444355.1 uncultured Methanosarcinales archaeon | reverse complement strand
GTTGCAACAGTTTCTGGTTTGACTCTTGGTTCAAAAAATGTTTCTGTTGCGTGCAACAGCCAGAACTCTGCTCAGAATACTGATTTGGCGTACAGTGTGCAGAACATATTGGACGGCAGCACTTTGCAGGGTTCTAACACTATTAACAATACAATAATGCGCAATAGCGTCATTAACGCAAGTAACTTGTCCAGCAATATTGTTGACAGCAATAATAACACTTTGATAAACGTTACTGCTTCAAACTCAACTATTAACAATTCAGTGTTGACTAATTGTTTTGTTTCTAACAGTATTGTAAGGAACACAACTGCCTCAAATTGTTATTACTCTGGTAGCACCATTGGCACTGATACGAACGGCAGTAGAATTATTAACAGCACCATTAGTGGCAGTGTCACTTACAGCAATGTGACTGACAGCAACATATCAAATAGTTATATCAATAATTCCGTTATCACCAACAGCACAATTACAAACAGTACTTTCAGCAATGCTGTTGTTACTAATGCGAATATTACTAACAACGTGATTTACAGCGGCTCTATTACAGTATCAGGTGTTACTTACAATGCAAGTACTCCTGCGAACTTGTCTCAGATAGTTCCTATTGCTCCTGTTGCGGGCTTTTCAATAAGCGACACCAGAACTCCCGGAAGCACTTTGACATTCACAAGTACAAGCACTGATGCTAATATTCCTGGTCCTTTGAATGATTCATTGTCATACAACTGGACTTTCAGTGATAGCGGCAACAGTTCTAACAGTACTGGCACTGTGACATCCAGAACTTTTGCAGTTGGTAATTATACTGCTAATTTGACAGTTACAGATTCGTTTAATCTTTCGAATACAGCTTCACAGACTTTTACCATTGCAACGCCTGTTGTAGTTATTGTTCCTACGGGGGGTAGTGGACACAGCGGTGGTGGAGGCGGTGGCGGTGGGGGAAGTGTTAGTAGGATAACTCTTACTGACTCGCCATTGGCTAAAGTTGTGTACATCGGTCAGCCTTTGCAGTTTAGCAAGGACACGAAGCCTCTTCAGTTGCCTATGCTTATGCGCAGGGCAGATATGACCGCTGGCACAACTGAGTGGGTTTTGAATGGTGTTTTCTACACTATCAAGAAAGGAGAGCACAAGCTCTTTGATTTGAGCAAGGATGGCATTGCTGACCTTGATTTGGCGATTACTGATGTCAGCAGGACTACTGCTAATATCGTGGTTAAGAACGCAGGCGCTCCTGAGGCTGTTGTTATGCCTCCGTTGCCTTTGTTTAACTTTACTGCAACACCTAAGGTTACGCCTAAGGTTGAGCCTGTTGTTCCTGTAGTTCCTCTTGTTGAAGAGCCTCAGACTGACGAGAAGACTGTTCCTGTTCAGGCTGAAGTTAAGGATGGCTTGTTTACAAGGATGGGCAGGGCTGTGAAGGACTTGTTCACGTTTGAACTGTCTGCGAAGTCAACTGCAGTTAAGGTTGGAATTGTTGTAGGCGTTGTTGTGATAGGCCTTTCATCTTATCTCATCTTTGTTAGATGGGAAAGTTTTTAATTTTGTTTTCTTTATTTAAGTGATTAAGCAGGCATGAAAAAATGTCAGAACAAAGTGAAGACTCAAATAATGTAATTGATGGCGAAGGATTAGTTCTGCTGATTCGTGAGACGAATAAACGTGCTCCGCCTCCACTTATGACTGATGAATTGTTATTGGAGGATCTTAGAATGCTTTGCGAGCTTGGAAGCATTGAGCGGACGAAAGAAGCTAACCGAGGTGAACTTTCTCCTGACTACCAGGCGTACAGGCCGTTATTGATGGATCGTTTGAGGCGGGTATATGAGGAATTGGATAAAAGAGGGCTTGCTACTGACGCCTTGCGTGAAAACGTTGAAAATCTGCTCAAAGTAATCTAAAGCTATGGCATTTCTTGTGCTGTTTTTCCTGCATACGCGTTTCTTTTGAATTTTGGCTGGCTCTGGGGAGGAGGCTCTAATTCTTATCCTGTTGTATTTTGTCTATCTTGATGTTGGGTTGTTTGGATATTTCTTTTATGGTTATCGTGTATGGTTCATAGTCCCAGATGTATTCTGGATTTTTTTTGATGAATTCTGGCATGTTCATTTTTGTTAATTCTTTTTCTTGTTCGCTCAGGTATTCATTGTATTTTTCCTGCGTCATTTTGTCTGTTTTTGGGCAGGCGTCTTTGTCCCAGCACGCTAATAGTATTTTGTCTTTGTTTTCGCTGTGCATGAAGAGGAATGGCCATATTTTGCAGTCAATTGGTCTTATTTCGTAGATTTCGCACAGGTGTGTTTCTTCGTTCAGGTATGGGCAGGCTAGTATTTTTGGGTGTTTTGTTTTTATCAGTTTTATTTGAAAGATGTTTCTTGAATTTTTAAAAGGAAAGAAGGTGTTGTTTTTGTCTTTTATTTTTGTTAGTTCTTCTTGAGTGAATATTGGTGCGTAATACGCGTCTTTTTCTTCAAATTTGCAGCAGTCTTTGCAGGATTGGCATTGATTCATGCGTGCTGGGTGTGATGGTTGGTATAAAAAGGTGGTTGTGTTGTTTTAGAATAAATTTAATTTATCAGTTTTTTGTGTGCATTCACAAATGCTTTGATGCTTCTGTCATATGTTTTTTCTGCTTCTGGTGGGAACAGGCATCCAGGTAATTCTCCTCTTTCGCGGTGCTCTCTTATGCATTTGCAGCACATTCCTCTGTTTGGGCATCCTGGGTATGTGCACGTGCAGTCTTTAAGGTTTATTTCTTTTTGGCATTCCATTTTGCACTAAGCAAGAACTCCGTTTTCATACGCGTTTCTTTTGAATGTTGGCTGGCGCATTAGTGCTGGTATTCTTTCTTCCAGGGATAGTCTGGCTGATTCGAACATTCCAAGGCAGTTTACCAGAATTCTTTGTGCCAGGTATAGGCGCGGTTTGCCTGTTTCTGTGATTATGTCTCCTCTTAGCTGTCTCATTTTGTCTTGGACTTCAGGATTGGGGTGTCTTCTGATTGCCAAATCGATTAGTGGCAGTGAGCTTTTTAGCCTGTCCGAGATTTGTTCAACTCTTTGCCTGATTCTTGGGACTCTGGAGTGCTTGAATGTTTTGTATCCTCTGAAGTAAATGGCCAGTGCTCTGATGATTGAAGGTCCGAGTTCGAAGTAGTCTTTTTTTTGCGCTTGGAGCTGTAGTGCTTCCATTTGTTCTTTTGAAATGGTTGGGTGTTTGAAGACTAAATGGTGTCCTTCATAGTTTTTGTATCTTCTGTCGGTGATTTGAACTTCTTTGTGGAAGGGCGTTCCTGGGAATGGGGTTTTGATGTTCATTTGCATGGTGTAAAATTCTAATTCTATCATCCTGTCTATTGTTGATTTGCAGTCCTGAAGGGTCTGTTTTGTGTCTCCTATGAAACTTGAGGCAATCAGGAGTATGCCGTGTGCGTGCATTGTTTCTGCAAAATCTTTTATTTTTTCATAGTCGTTTTTTGGGTATTTTGATGAGAAGTCTTCAAAGCCGGTCCAGATGTGGTAGCCCAGGTCGAAAAGGTCTTCTGGCTTGTATTGGCTGACGCTTTTCATTGTGCCGAAGCAGATGATGCTGATGGGTTTTAGGCTTCTGACGTGTTTGTGGAAGGCTTCGTTTCTGTCTTTGTCTTCGAGGTGGTCTTCGTTGAACATTGTTATTTCGCTTAGGCCTGCCTCGACATATCTTGAAACCAGAGAATTGACTGCTTCTCCGCTTAATAGTTCGGTTTTTTTTCCGTTGTGATAGTGGGAGGTTGCGCAGAAATCGCATTTGTTTCCGCATCCTACTTTTGCCAGGACTATGCCTGAGCCTGCGCCGAGGGGTATGTTCAATACGCCGTATTTGAGTATCATTAGCGGATGTGTGATTTCTCTTTGTTCTTCTCCTAAGAATTCTCTGAACCTTGAGACTCCTTCTCCCAGCATTAGTTCGTCTGCAGAGCCTTTTTCTGGTGCGTATCCGCCGTAGATGACTTTTACTTCTGGAAAGAGTTTTTTTATTTTTGCAGTCATGTTTTCTGCTCTTTCGAATGTGGGCGCGGTCACCTGCATTGCAACGCATTTTGGTTTTTCGCGTTCTATTTCTGCAATAAGTTGTCTCATTGTTGGCCAGTGCAGTACTACTGATGAGGCTCGTATGTTGCCGGCTATCAGGTCAAGGGGATAATGGTCGAGTTGTGCTCTTGCTCCGAAGATGTCTTGTTCGTATTCCAGGTGTGAGTAGATGTGTTCAGAACCTGAACTTCTTGCCAGATCTTTACATTCTATTCCTACTGGGGTGGTGATGCTTGTGAAGATGATATCTGCCATCCTTTTATGAATTCAAATAATTGTTTATAAATGTTCTGAAGGTTTTTGAATTCCCGAATTTTAAGAAAATTTTATAAACCTGCCGATATTCTTGTTTTTTTATGAAATTAAGCGGTTTTATAGAAAATGTTGGGTTTTTTCTAGTTAGTTCTGTATATTATTGGCAATAAATATTGCATTGTTTCTTATCAGTCGTGCGGACTTTAAGCGCGGAGGAATATGATGAGGCTTGGTTGCCGGTATCTTTGGCAAAAGGTTGGGGATTGTAGGGGGCTTGGGGCCTGAAACTAGCTGCAGCTTTTGTCTTGAGCTTAACAATAGGATTAGGCAGATTTCAGAATGTCAGCCTGATATTGTGATGGAGAACGTGGCTGTTCCTCTTAGATTGGAGAAGAGGATGATTAAGGGGGCTGTTCTGCGTGACATGTTTGACTTGCTGGCAAAGGCGGTTGTTAGGCTTAATAGGGCAGAAGCTGATTTCATTGTTATTCCTTGCAACACGGTTCATGTTTTTATTGAAGATCTTAGAAAGATTTCTAAAAAGCCGATTATCAGCATTATTGAGGTGTGTGCTGAAGAATGTTGTAGGCGGGGTTTTAGTAAAGTTGGTATTCTGGGTTCGTCAACTACGATTAAGCAGAAACTGCACGAAAATGAATTGATTAAGAAAGGAATCAGGGTTTGTTTGCCTAAAAATCAGAGTGTTATTAGCAGGGTTATATTGAGAATTCTTAATAATGCGGAGAACAGTGATGATAAGAGAATTCTCTTGGAAAGCATAAGTGAGTTGAAAGCCGATAATGCTGAGGCTGTTATTTTAGGGTGTACTGATTTGGATATCTTGATTTCAGAAAAAGATTCTGCTCTGCCGTTGATTGATACAACAAAAGTGCTTCTTGATGCTGTGGTAAAATTGATTGCTTGATTGTTTTAATTCTTATTCTCCCTGGGAAGTTTGTGTTATCTGATATAATCCGCAAAGTGCAGTTCTCGTTCTGGTCTCGATGGATTCTGCTGCTGTTTTTTTGAATTGTATGTCCTTGGCGCCAAGCTGGGAGTGAACGACATCAAGGTCTAAGCTGGCAAGATACAGGTGATAGGCATATGCGTGCCTAAGGCTTCTTGCGGAATAGGCAGAATTGATTCCGGCTCTGGCAATAAATTTTTTAACGACGTTTTGGACTGTTCTTTTGGTTATTCTTATTCCGGAATTGTCGACGAGGGGACCGTCTGTTTTTCTTTCTGATTTTAAGTATTTGGATAGGTGGGTTTGGAATTCTTCTCCAAAGAAGACAGTTCTTTTTCCTCCTTCCTGTATTTGTAATTTATACCTGCTCAAATCGCCGTAATTGAGGTTGGCGACTTCCTGGGGATTTAGGCCTGTGGATAGGATTAAATCAACTATTATTGCGTCTCTGCTTGCATAATCTTTCCTGACGGCATCTTTCAGTAATCTGATTTCTCCAAGTGTGGGAAAATCTTTTCCCTCCTTCTTGTTTTTTCTGTGAATGATTAATTCAAGGCTCATTTTTGGGTTTATGAACCCACATCTTATTAATGTTTCTATTCACAAGTGGTAAAAAAAGATAAATGAAGATAAGGGACTGCTGAACTTACAGTTGCAGCATCCTGTCGAGTTCTTCTGCTGCTCTTTTCATTTCTTGTATTGCTCTGTCCGTGTCTCTTTGCAAGTCGTCTACGAGCAGTGTTAATCTGTCTCCTCGCATTATGTATTTGTTGCCTTCGTGCGTTATTATTCCTTTTTCCATCAGCGTGTTGAGGTGGTGCACTACTGTTGCTCTTGTCAGTCCTAGTCTGTCTGCAAGTTGGTCGCTTGTCAGCCCGCCTGTTGCCTTTATTGCTTTTATCAGCTCGATAAATATTCGGAAGCAGGACTTGTCGCGGTCCCGCTCTCCAAAAAGTCCTAGAGAATGTCCGAACCACTGGAGTTCTTCGTTTACTGTGACTTGTCTAGGTCTTCTGACGTTTACAATGGTTATTCTTCTTACAAACATCTTATCCCATATAGGTCGGAATATCAGGATGTTGTTCTCCTGCTTTTTTCATGAACTCTTTCTGCTTCTTTTCTGCTTTTTCAAGCGATTTTGGCTTTTGTATTTTGCCGAATTCTTCTTCGTATTTTTGTATTACGCTGTTAAGCACTCCTACAAGGCTTTTTGCGTGCCATGGCTCGAGCATTATCACGTTGTGTTTTAGCTGGAAGCTTGGCTTTTTGCTTCTTGGGTCTGTTCTTGGAGTTATGCATTTGAAGTCCAGAGTCAGCTGTGTTGGCGTGAAGTTGACTGTTGCTTCGTGTGCAAAGAATGGTTCTCCATCGTTAATGTTTATGTTTATTTGTTCTTGTGCCATAAAACTCACCTCCGAGTTATACGAGGAGGTTCCGACGAACACTGTTCGGCGATACCTCGGTTATTTTGTTTTATCATGGTAATCATAACAACTATATAAACCTTGCTATTTCCGAAAGATTTATATAGGAGTTAAGTCTACCATCTACTTCGTTGACTTAAAGTCAACGGGTGAACTATGGGTATTATGAAAAAGGCTGACAAGGAAATCGAAATGTACAGGCGCGAGCTTGCTAAAAAGGATGCTCAGCTGGCTGACTATACTGATCATTTGAAGCGTTTGCAGGCTGAGTTTGAGAATTATTGCAAGCGTGTTGATAAAGAAAGGAAAGATGTTGCAAGTTTTGCTTCTGAAAGGCTTGTTGTCAAGCTTTTGCTTGTGATTGATGATTTTGAGCGCGCATTAGTTCAGCTTAAGGATGTTCCTGAGCAGACAAGGAAGGGTATTGAGTTGATTTTCAGGAATTTGCATAAGATGTTGGACGAGGAGCGTGTTGTTGCTATTCCTTCTGTTGGTCAGAAGTTTGATCCTTACAAGCATGAGGTTGTTTTGCAGGTTGAGAGCGACAAGCCTGAAGATATCATAGTTGAGGAATTGCAGAAGGGTTACACTATGAATGGCAAGGTTATTCGTTATGCGAAAGTCAAGATTTCGAAGAATCACAATTTGGAGGGTGATAAACATGGGTAAAGAAAAAATCATAGGCATAGACCTTGGGACCAGTAATTCAGCAGCTTCTGTTTTGGAGGCTGGCAGGCCGAAGATTATTCCTTCAGCAGAAGGAGTTTCATTGTACGGTAAGGCGTTTCCGTCTTTTGTTGCTTTTACAAAAGATGGTCAGCTGTTAGTTGGCGAGCCAGCTCGTAGGCAGGCAGTCAGCAACCCGCATGGTACTGTTTACGCTGCTAAAAGAAAGATGGGTTCTAATTTCAAGTACCAGATTTATGGAAAAGAGTATACTCCTCAGCAGATTTCTGCGTTCTTGCTGCAGAAAATCAGGAAGGATGCTGAAGCTTTTATTGGCGAGCCTATCAAGAAGGCGGTTATTACTGTGCCTGCTTATTTTGATGACAATCAGCGTCAGGCTACAAAGGATGCTGGCACTATTGCTGGTTTGGAAGTTGTCAGGATTATTAACGAGCCGACTGCTGCTTCTTTGTCGTACGGTCTTGACAAGCAGGGTAAAGAACAAAAGATTTTGGTCTTTGACCTTGGTGGCGGTACTTTGGACGTTACTGTTATGGACTTCTCAGAGGGTGTTTTTGAGGTTGTTTCAACTTCTGGTGATACCCAGCTGGGTGGTACTGATATGGATAACGCGCTTATCAACCATATTATTAAGGAGTTCCAGAAGGATTCTGGGATAGACCTGAATGATGATGCTGTTGCTATGCAGCGTGTGAGAGAGGCTGCTGAGAAGGCAAAGATTGAGTTAAGCACGGTTCTTGAAACCGACATTAACTTGCCTTTCATTTCTGCGACTAATGCTGGTCCTAAGCATTTGCAGATGAAGTTGACAAGGGCTAAATTAGAAGAGCTTGTTGACCCTATTGTCAAGAAGTGCAAGAAGAGTGTTGACCAGGCGTTGTCTGATGCCAAGATGGCTGTTAAGGACTTGGTTAAGATTATTCTTGTTGGTGGTCCTACAAGGATGCCTATTGTTCAGAAGTATTTGGAGCAGTGGTTTGGCAATAAGGTTGAGCGTTCTATTGACCCGATGGAATGTGTTGCAATGGGTGCTGCTATTCAGGCTGGTGTTCTTGCTGGCGAGGTTAAGGACATTTTGCTTTTGGACGTTACTCCTTTGAGTTTGGGTATTGAGACTTTGGGTGGCGTGTTTACTAAGTTGATTGAAAGAAACACGACTATTCCGGTTAAGCGCAGTCAGGTATTCAGTACTGCTGCTGATGATCAGTCTGCTGTTACCATCAGGGTTTCGCAGGGTGAAAGGCCGATGTTTGCTGATAACAAATTGCTTGGTCAGTTTGACCTTGTTGGCATTCCTTCTGCGCCTAGGGGTGTTCCTCAGATTGAGGTCGCGTTTGACATTGATGCTAACGGCATCTTGAATGTTTCAGCTAAGGATTTGGGCACTGGTAAGGAGCAGAGTATGCGTATTACTGCTCCTAACAAGCTTGATTCTGCTGAGGTTGAGAGGATGCGCAAGCAGGCAGAGGAGTTTGCTGAGACTGACAAGAAGAAAAAGGATGAGATTGAAACTATTAATCAGGCTGATACTCTTGTCTATACTGCTGAGAAGCAGATGAAGGACTTTGAGGGCAAGGTAAGCGAAAAAGAGATAAAGGACGTCAAGGACAAGATTGAAGAGCTGAAGAAGCTTATGGCAGAGAGTCCTCGTGATCCTGCCAGGATTAAGAAGAAGCTTGACGAGTGCAATCAGGTTTTGCACGCTGCTGCCACTGCCTTGTACCAGAAGGCTGGAAAGGCGAAAGCTGAAGCCAAGCCTAAGGAAGATGACGTCGTAGATGCTGAGAAGGCGTAAGGTTATGCCGCTCTGCCTCGGTTTTAACCGAGGTTGTTTTTTCTCCCCACGCAAGGCAAGGGGAGAAGAAAACAAGTCGAAGACCAGAGCGGACTAGCGAGAACAAGAAATGGATTACAGGATATTTGCATATGTTGGAATTAGTTTGATAGTGTTGTACATAGCTGTCAGGCTGCTCGGTCAGTATGCCTTTGGCAGGCTTGTTGATGCGGAGTTTAGCCACGTTTTGAATGCAGATGAGCATAAGGTAAAGGGGCGGTATGAGTAAGGATTACTATAAAACTCTTGGAATTGAGAAGGGTGTTTCTCAGGATGAGGTTAAGAAGGCTTACAAGCGTTTGGCTAAGAAGTATCATCCTGATTTGAATAAGGAAGCTGGTGCTACTGAAAAGTTCAAGGAGATTAATGAGGCTGCTGCTGTTCTTGGTGATCCTGAGAAGCGTCAGCAGTATGACCAGTTTGGCACTTCTGATTTTGGTCAGCAGGCTGGTTTTGATTTCCGTGATTTTGCTGGTGGTTTTAATTTTAATTTTGATGACATTTTTGACCAGTTCTTTTCTGGATTTGGTTTCAAGTCAAAGCGTGGTGGACGTCCTGGAAGGGATTTGGTTGCAGAGGTTGATGTTACATTAGAAGATGTGTCAAAGGGAACTACAAGTGAGATTGAGATGCAGCGTTCTGTGACTTGTGATGAGTGTCGTGGCAAGGGTGGCAAGAATTTTGTTCAGTGCTCTGATTGTCAGGGTCAGGGTATGGTGAGGCATGCTAGAAGGACTCCTTTTGGCGTGTTTGCTACTACTTCTTCCTGTGGTGCTTGCAAGGGTTCTGGCGAGGTTGCTGAGAATGTTTGTGATGCTTGTGATGGTGATGGTGTTATTGTGGGCCGTGAGCCGGTTAAGGTGAAGATTCCTGCTGGTATTGAGGATGGTATGAAGTTGCGTGTTTCTGGCGAGGGCGAGGCTGGTAGTCAGGGTGCTTCTGCTGGTGATTTGTATGTTGTTGTTCACGTTCTTGAGGATGAAAGGTTTGTGAGAGTTGAGAATGATTTGGTTATAGAACGGCCAATTAGCTTTACAACTGCGTGTTTGGGTGGCGAGATTTCTGTTGAGACTTTGTCAGGCAAGAAAAAGGTTGACATCAAGCCTGGCACCCAGAATAATTCTGAAGTGCGTTTGAAAGAGGAGGGTTTGCCTGACTTGAGAAGCAGTCGTGTTGGTGATTTTGTTATCAAGGTAAGTGTTGAGGTTCCTAAGAAGGTTTCTAAGAAGCAGGCTGAATTATTGCAGGAGTTTGAGAAGGAAGGCAGGAAGAAGTGGGGCTTGTTCTGAGTTGATTAGGAAGTGCGCCGGCGGCGGGAGTTTCAGAAGTCTCCCGACAGAAACGCTTCATTTGAACCCGCATGACACGGTGAAGTGTCTCCAGGTCATCAGCCTGGTGTCTTTACCAGGTTCGACCACGCCGGCACCCCATCTTTACAGATGAGCGTGCATAAAGTTTTTATAGGCGATAATAATAACCTGATTTGCGGTGAAGTGTCTTTAGGACTTCGGCCAGGCATCTTGCCTGGTTCGACCACTTTTTTCATTTGTAATTGTTTCATTTTGCTCGGCTATTTTATTATATGTTGTACTTCTTAAAGAATTTATCGTCGAGAAAGCTGTAAAATTTACGTCGTGAAACGTGATCTTTTCAGGTTTTGACTTGAAAATCAGTAATTGTTTCGTTTCCATCCGGAAAATATTTTTTTAATCGACGAAAAATCCGCGTGCTTTTGCAACATACCGCCCTAGGATAGTTGTGTTATTTATATTTTTTTGGAAAGTTTAGGTTCAATTTGAGTTATCGTGCCAGAAATTTAGAATAGGTGAGGGTTTCTTTAAGCGTATTTTCTCTGTTTTTGTATTCTTTTAGCAGTGCATTCTGAAAGTATTTTGGTTAACGCGAGGCATTCTTTTCTTCTGAATCTTACTTTGTTCGCTTTTTTATAATAACTGTGCGGTATCCTTTTTTCATCAAGGTATTGGTGGAGGGATGGTATAAGGTCTCCTCGTGATCTTGTCAGGCTTGCGTGGAGTCTGCGTTTTCTTCCATAAGGTTCAAGACTGATTTTGATGTTCGTCAGGAATCCTGAATAGTAAATCGCTTTTTTGTTTTCTGTTTTGAACAGTTCGGTTGGTGCGGAATGATTGTCATTTGTCATGTCTTTTATGAGCGACATCAATGATTTTGAATTTACGACATAATCAGTAAAGCCTTCATGTCTGCCTTCCTTGATTATGGCTGCGTCTCCGAAACAGCTTTGAATGCAGGTTTCCAGTGTTTTTCCCAATAATTTGTCTTTTGTGCTGATTATAAACGAATTTTCCGGGATTCCTGCCACGATTTGAGATTGATATACTCCTATTAAAAAAAGGAAATTTTCAGTTTCTTTGATTCTTTCGAGGCATATTTTTCTTTTTGAAGCATAGGTGAAATACTGGGGAAGTTTGCCGTTTATCCATCTTTTTGCAGAGTCCGGGCTGGTGCCTGCTGTTT
>CAYUHB010000005.1:3058-11830 GCA_964444355.1 uncultured Methanosarcinales archaeon | reverse complement strand
AAATCTCTACGCACAGATTTTGCAAAAAGGGGCAAAATAAACACTACCCCCATAGGAATAGAAATCAAGGAATATGCCTGCCAACTGGAAATCGAAGCCAGCACATATTTCTCTATCACTGAAATAAGCCCGCCAACAACAACATACAACAACATCAATTTAACAATGTGGTTAAATCCGATTCTTTTAGGAGTTTTTTCAATTGCAAGCACAATTGTGCCAAAAATAGCAAGCAAAATTGCACCATACTTCAACAAAGAAAGGGCTTCTTTGAGAAAAATAAACGAAAAAATAGCCACAAACACAACATAAAAATAAGCCATGCCAATAACACTAGATATTTCAGCATGACTAACCATATGATAGTAAACCCAGCCCATCAAACCATATATCACTCCTGCAAGAATACAGAAAAACAAAACTTTTGAAGTCAATACCGGAAATCCAACAATATATAGAATAACAAAGCTTGAAATCAAATATAAAAACCCGCTAAATACGCCAAATGCATAAAAGTTCTTGATTCTTTTCTCAAGAAGAAATTTATCAAATACATTGATAACCGCATAAAGAAACGGGTACACGAGCGCAAGCATCAGCCAAAGTTCCATACCCGCCCATTCCATCATAACCTTTTTATACCTTTCCAATAGGCTACTCATTAATGCGCCGGTGGTCTAATGGCAGAAAAGTTCTTCTGAACTTTTCCATTTAATGACTTCAGCCTTCCACAGGCTCGGGATTGCTTGCCTAAAGCAAGCTGACTGTCCGGGAAATGTTTAGACGCTCTAAGCATTCGGAAATTCGAATCCCGGCCGGCGCAGTTTTTTCTTTTTTCTGCATACTTTTAAAAACCCTTATTCTACCATCAAGCGTATGAAAGAAACGATACTGGCAATAGCAGCCCACAACGACGACCACATCGTAGGAGCAGGAGCCACGCTGGCAAAATATGCGGCAGAAGGCAAGCGCATAAGAACAGTCATCTGCTCATTCGGAGAAATGTCACACCCCTACCTGAGAAAGGAAGTGGTAATTGAAAAAAGAGTAAAAGAAAGCCTGAAGGCGGACAAGATTATTGGCGGTTCTGGAATTGCATATTTAAGCATAAAAGAAGGACACTTTGATGAAGACTTCAAAAAAAGAAAAATAGACGAAAAAATAGCCTGGATAATACAAAAAGAAAAACCATCAAAGATATTCACGCACAGCATAGACGACTTCCACCCAGACCACAGAGCAGTATACCGGCTGGTAATGAGGCTAATAGACAAAGGAGCAATAAAATGCCCTGTATATTCCTTCGACGTCTGGTCACTGGTAAAACTAAGACACAGAAACCTGCCAAGAATTGTGGTGGATGTCACTAACACGTTCAACACCAAAATCAAAGCATTCCTCATACACAAAAGCCAGACAATAGCGATATGGGCACTACTATGGAAAATGATACTGAAAGACCTAATATCAGGACAGATCAACGGATACACTTATGCTGAGGTGTTCTACAAACTCAAATGAAAAATTCATTTTTGGAAATTCAAAAACAATGGAATTTTTCAAAGTTTCAGATAAATTATGAAGGAGGTATCTGAAACAAATGAAACTCGTAATCACAACAGACTGCTTCATTCCAAGATGGGACGGCATTGCCAGATTCCTATCACTGCTACTTCCTGAACTAGCCAAGCACGCACAAATCACAGTATTCGCCCCAAAGTTTCCCGGCAGAATACCCCTAATGAAAGGCGTCAGAATCGTCCGCTTCCCGCTTATAAATATCCAATTCGGTGATATCTTCTTCAGCAAACCAGAAACAGGCGTCATGGAAAAAGTCATCCGCGAAGCTGACGTTGTCTTCAACCAGACAATAGGCCCGATAGGACGTGCAGGAATCAACATCGCACACAAATACAAAAAGCCTGTTGTCAGCTACATCCACAGCATAGACTGGGAACTGGCAAAAAGAGCAATCAGGCATCCCCAATTTTTGGCAGAATGGTTTGTAAAAATCCTTGCAAGAAGACTATACAACAAATGCGCACTACTGCTCGTGCCGTCAAACGACGCTGCTGACCTGCTGTCTGGCAACAAAATACACACAAAAAAAGAAGTAGTACACATGGGGGTTCCAGTCTCCAGATTCGCACCGCCAAAATCCAAATCAGAAGCCAAAAAAAGAATAGGACTTGAAGGAAGGCGCGTAATAGGCTTCTGCGGAAGATTAGCAAGAGAAAAAGATTTGCCAACATTGTATTCTGCCTTCAACAAAATCCATGCAAAACACCGCCACACAGTCCTGCTGATAGTAGGCGAAGGACTTGAACAAATCCCTCAGTCCAGAAGCGTGATCAGAGTCGGCAGAAAAGACGACGTCATCCCCTACCTGCAAGCAATGGATATCTTCGTGCTTCCAAGCCTGACAGAAACATCCTCATTAGCAACAATGGAAGCAATGTCTGTAGGACTGCCTGTTGTTGTTACTCCTGTCGGCAATATTCGCGAGTACGTCGTTCATAAAAAGAACGGACTATTGTTCGCCAGACAAGATGTTGACGAACTTGCCGATCAGCTCATCTACCTGTTAAAGCATCCAAAAATCAGAAAAACATTAGGAAAAGAAGCAAGAAACACAATTGTCAAAAATTATTCCTGGGACACAACTGCCGAGAAAATCAAGAAAATACTATCTACATTCTCAAGCTGACAACATTGCTCAAACCAGCTTCCTGATTCATACTAACACCATAAAGAATGTCAGCTTCTGAAATAATAGCATCATTATGAGAAATAACCACGTACTGCGCCTTTGTGCAATAGCTTCTTATGAGCTTGGCGAGTTTTTCGCTGTTATGCTTGTCCAAAGCAGCATCAACTTCATCTAAAATGTAGAATGTTGCAGGCTCGTGCTCCTGGATAGCAAACAAGAATGCCAAAGCAGTCATTGTTTTTTCTCCACCGCTCAGGCTTCTGATGTCCAAGAACTTGTTGCCGGTTATCTTGACATTTATTCTTAATCCCTCTGCAAAAGGCTCCTGCTTGTTCTCTAATTCAAGATAAGCCTCGCCTTTAGTTGTCAACTGCCCGAATATTCTCCTGAATTGACCATCCACTGCGTCCAAGCTCCTCATAAACAAGTCTTTCTTGCTGGATTCAATCTCGTTCATCAACCTGACAACATCATCTTTTTCTCTCAGCAGAACATTCTTCTTGTCCAACAATCCTCCATATTCTTTTTCCACAGTCTCATAAATCTCCAAAGCACGCATATTAACATTACCGATGTTTACCATCATCCTCTCAAAATCATTAATCTCCTTCTTCAACTGCTCTTCAGGCTTCTCCATATTCAATTCAACGCCAGAATACTGCTCAAATTCAGCAGTAATACCAGCAACTTCTGCCTTAACTCTCGCTTCCTCGATTGAAAGCGTGTTCAAAGACAGTTCTTCTTTCCTTGAATTCTCCTCAACGCCAAGAATTTTCGTTTCTTTGCCATTCACTTCATCGCTCAACTTGTTCCTCTTCTCAAACAAGCCCTTAAACTGGCTGAAAAACTGCGCCTGCTCCTTCTCTTTCTTGTCAAGCTCTTCCTGCTGTGAAACCGCAAATTTGTCAAGATCTTCAATCTCCTTTACAAAAGCACCATCTTCTTTTTCCATATCCTTCAGGAGCTTCTGCATGTTTTCGCTGTCCCTGCCAAGAATGTCAGTCAACTGAACATCAATGTTCTTCTGGTCAGCATCAATCCTGGTCTTTTCCTGGTCCAACTGCTTTCTCTTCTCCTCAAAAGCATTCAATTCTGCAAGAACTCTTGGATTTCTAAGCTCAGTAATCTTATTTCGAATGGTCTGCTTCTCTATTTTCAAATCAGTAAGCGATTTTGTCTGAATTGTTATATCCTCTTCGAGTTTTTCAAGATCTTTTGAAATCTGAGTAATTGTCTTGCTGAGTTCTTCCTTGTAGTTTCTGGTTGCTTCCAGGTCTCCTACGTCAAGGTGCAGGCTCTTTTCCTGCTTAATTATCTCGCCCTCAACATTTGCTTTCAGCTCTCTCAGCCTTGTTATTTTCTCCTCGTTTTCCTTTCTGGAATCTTCAAGCTCGCCTAATGCGCTCTCAAATTCTTTTATGTTGTTTCTCGCATCCTCAAGTTTTCCTTCAATCTCCTTTTCCTTGAAGCTCCCCGTCTTTTTCTGCCTGAAACCGCCAGTCATAGCGCCGGTATGCTCGCAAATGTCTCCATCCAAGGTAACCATCCTTGCAGCGCCGATACCGATTCTTCTGGCAGTTTCAATGTCCTCAACAACAAGCGTGTTTCCAAACACGTGCGAGAAAATGTTCTTGAACTTGACATCAAAATCAAGCAGGTCTATAGCAAAACCATAAACCCCCTTCTCCTTTGACAGCTTCTTCAACTCATCTTTCTGAGGAGCAGGCTTAATCTTATTAAGAGGCAAAAAAGTAGCAAAACCGAACCTGCCCTGCTTCAAGAACTTGATGGCGTTTGCCGCTGTTTTGTCATCGTCTACGACAATGCTATGAATTTTCTGTGCTGCTGCGATTTCAAGCGCCAAAGCATACCTGCTTTCAGAACTGCCAAGCTCTGAAACCGTACCATAAACCTCACCAAGTTTCTGGCGGTTTTCCAAAACTTTCTTAACAGCAATATTCGCCGCAATACTATCCTGAACAGACGCCTGCTTAATGCTTAATTTGTTTTCATCCTCTCTTAAAGAGTGCAGTTCTGCCCTGCTTTTTGCCAAAGTATTCGCATCCTTGCTGTCCTGATTAAGAAGCTCGTTCAATTCCAACACCAATTTCTTGAACTGGTCCTTATTCTTCTTCAGAACTGTCAGGTCTTCCTGGTGAGCATCTTCCAGTTCCTTGACTTTCGCAATCTTCTCATCCATCGTGGCAATCTGGTATTCTGCCTTATCTTTTTCTCTAACGAGTGTCTGCTGTTTTTCCCTCAGAATCTGTATCTCTCTCTGCTGTTCCTCAGCTTTCTTATCCAAATCCTCAAACTGCTTATCAATATCAGCTTCCTCAGCAAGATTATGCTTCTGCCTGAACTCTTTTATCTTAACATCAATTTCAGAAATCGTCTTTAGCAATGACTGCAATTGCGCTGTCTGGCATTGCTTCTGCTCATTCAGCTCCTTTATCTTTAAGCTGACTTCCTCCAAATTCTTCTGCAACTGCTCTTTTCTCTGGCTGATACGCTCTATTTCCGTCTTACAAGAACTAATCCTCGTCTTATGAGTGGCAAGCTGAATCCTCAACTGCTCAACTTCCTTCTGAATCTTTATCTGCTCAACCTCGCCCTTGCGCTCGATTTCACTGTTAATATCCTGGATAGTCTGCTTGTGCTGAGCAATCTCTTCTCTCAAGATTTTGATTTGTTCTTGCAGTTTTGTAAGTCTTTCCTTATGAGAACCGCTCTTTTCCTCATGCTTCTTCAGCTCTTCATCCTTCCTGTTCAGGTTTCTCTTCAGGTAGCTTGCCTTATTTTGCTTAATCTTGTCGTTCAGTTCTTTGTACTTCAGTGCCTGGTCACGGTCTTTCTTCAATTCTTTCAGATAAGTCTCACGCTCTTTCAGAATAATTTCAGCCTCGTTCAATCTATCGCCAACTTTCTGCAATTCATTGAGCGCCTGCTGTTTCTTTTCCTCGTAAACACCAATTCCTGCAATTTCTTCGATTAACTGACGCCTTTCAACAGTGTTCATCTCAACAAGACGGACAATGTCACCCTGCAGAATAATGTTATAACCATCAGGATTGATTTTTGCAGCGCCCAAAAGCTCAAGAATTTCCTGCCTTGTTTTTGTTTTTCCATTAATCTTGTATTTACTGGCACCATCCTGCCTCACTATTCTCGAAATCTTTATCTCATCTTCAGGCAACGGGAATACTTTGTTTTTGTTGTCAAACACAATACTGACTTCAGCAGCTTTTGCAGGCTGCTTGGTTTTACCGCCGTTATAGATTAAGTTTGAACTTTTCTCTGCTCTAAGCTGCTTTGAACTTGACTTGCCGAGAACAAAGCAGAGAGCGTCAAGAACGTTCGATTTCCCCGATCCATTCGGACCGAGAATACAATTGAAATCATCACCAAACAACAATTCAGTATACTTGCCAAAGCTCTTGAAGCCGTCCAATACAAGCTTGGAAATCTTCGTAGGTTTAACTACCTGAGAGCTTGCCAACTGCTGTGTCGTCGCTATTTCACCAGTTTCCATTATTCTTTTTGGTATATTAAGAGTTTATAAAGATTTAGGCATCTATGGAACATAACTGCCTAATGGGAGAATGGCGGGGTTGGCATCGTCAAAGGGGTCTTTTATTAAGGCAATGTAAATTCCGCGTTGGTCATATTTCTTCTTTGCCAGTTCATTCATTTCTTCCCAGGTTTTATGATTCATTCCGTAATCGATAACAACCGGAAAGCCACTGCTAATATCTGAAACAAATTCACAGGGACTATGAGGAGCTGCTGCTAAAAAATTGGCTAAACCGCGTGCAAACTTTTCTGCTCGCTTGTCAACAACAAGTAAACTATTCTTATAAGCATCAGCTTCATACCTGAATGCAACAAAAACAGGCAATAGCATTTGAACAAATTTGCGTAATTCTTCGCTCTGCAATTCAGCCGACACTTGAGACAATGCCCTTATGCATTTTGGCACGTATTCTTTTAAATTTCTGTAACATTCATGTCGAAGGAGCTGATCGTGAAGGTCAGGGCAATTCTTTTTAACGAATCCAACAGGACCTAAAAACTCTTCATAATCCCTTTTCAATGCAAAATGTGCAATTCCTGACGAATCCTTGTATACAGCACCATATATGTGGGCTTGTCCGTTTTCATCAGGTACCAGACCAAGTTTTCTTGATTTCCTGATTATTGACGCAAATGCCATTGCCATGGTCGTACCAGACGTTGCGCCATCATCTTGTAAAACAATCGCATCAACATTTCTAGGACGAGGAAATCTTTTGTCTTGTGGTTCGAGGCGAGTGATTTCCCTAGTTATATCGTCTTGGTGTGCATTTAAGATAAACCCTAAATTAGGAGGCATATGTCTGTCGTATTCGCCTTTTGCGCCATGGCCTAACCTAATCCAAAGAGCTCTTTTGCCACGCAGAGCGTCTTCTATTTCTCTGAAGCAAAAAACATGTCTATACCAATCATAATCTTTTCTTTCTCTGTAGTCCACGTTGTCAGCGGATTATATCATCCGCCCCCACGCTATTATTATCGTGAAGCTTATATTTAAGATTTCAGAAAGGTATATAAAATAATAAATTTTAGTCAAACAAATGGTCAACAAAGTACACGCAGCGCACATCCTGGTAAAAACAGAACAGGAAGCATTCGGACTATTGTTTGACATCAACCACGGCAAGAACTTTGAAGACGTTGCAAAAGAGAAATCACTCTGCCCTTCCGGCAAGAAAGGAGGAGATTTAGGATGGTTTGGACGCGGTCAAATGGTCAAAGAGTTCGAAACAGCAGCATTCTCAATGAAACCCGGAGAAATGTCAAAACCGGTAAAAACGCAGTTCGGGTGGCATATTATTAAAGTGATAGAAGTGAAGTAGTATGGAAACCTGGATTCTGCTGGCGCTATTAGCACCTTTGTTTTACGCTCTTTCAAACGTAGTTGACAAATTCCTATTGAACAACAGAGTAAAATACTGCTTTGCCATGGCGCCAATAGCGGGTTTTGCAGCATTGCTCTTCGGACTTGGCTCGCTTTTCTTTGTATCATTTGAAAGCGTGACAACAAAACAAATGCTTATTGTGTTCCTTTTAGGAATTGGAATAAGCACAGTCTATGTACTATATTATTACGTGATGTCAGTTGAAGAAGCATCACGCGTAGTTTCAATCGCTTTTCTATCTCCGGTATTTGTGCTGATATTTGCGGCATTTTTCCTGGGCGAACGCCTGCCCGGATGGAAATACTTTGCAGTCCTTCTGGTCATAGCAGGAGTAGTCCTGATTGGAATGCAAGGAATCCAGCGCGGAATCCTGATGAGAAAAGGCTTCTACTGGCGACTGTTGACCTGCTTAATAAATGCAGGAATCGTAATAACACAAAAATACATGCTGGGAGACTTACAGTTTTTACAGTTATTTAGCATCCAATGCTTTGGACTTTTCTTCGGACTCTCTTTAACTCTCCTCTCGCCAAAAATCAGAGCACACTTCAAACACGTTGCAAAAAGCACACACTACGTGTTTTTGTCAGAAGGACTAACATTCACAGGAGCATTAATTCTCCTGGCAGCAATGTCACGCGGACCAGTATCAATCACAAGCGCACTGGCATCAGTACAACCAGTATACATGCTAATCTTTGCTATTCTACTGAGCATATTCCTGCCAAGCATACTAAAAGAAGAATTCACAAGAAAAACGCTGATAGTGAAAGGAATGGCTGTGCTAATGATAGCAGTGGGAGCGTATTTGGTAGCGGTTTAGTATTCTCCCAACTTCTTCTGCTTCTTCAAACCAGCAATTTCCCTGTAAGGAGTCCAGCTGTGCCTGAAGATTTCAGGATGCTTGTCCCACGCTTTTTTTAAGTATGCTGCGGTCTTCGGGTCAGCCATATAGCCAGAGCCAAAATCCTCGCCAACGTGCTGTTTAATCTTTTCAATCTCTGCATCTCTCGTGACCTTTGCAAGAATAGAAGCAGCGCCTACTATCAGGTATTTTGAGTCAGCCTTATGTTCTGTCTTAAATGTAATAGTCTTTGCCAACAA
>CAYUHB010000005.1:0-3048 GCA_964444355.1 uncultured Methanosarcinales archaeon | reverse complement strand
AAGCCAGTTCAGGTTGGCACCTTCTTCTGAAAGAACGTTCCTGTCAATCTCTGCAGGCGAGATTATTATCAACTGGTATTTAACGTGCTTTGGAAGCTCTTTTGCAATTCTTTCCCTTTGCAAGGGCGTTAATAGTTTGCTGTCTTTCACTCCCAGTTCTTTCAGAGTATCCTCTTTTTTCTCATCAATAACTGCGCCGCATATGACCATCGGCCCTATGACTGGTCCGCGGCCTGCTTCATCAAGCCCACACACTTTCATAACAACCCCTTTATTCAGAAACGTTTATATACATTTTGATTATAAGAAACATTATGAAAAAAGACATACCTAAATTCGGAGTCCAAGAAGTAATACAGTTCATCGGCGTAAGCGAGCTTTCTGCCGAAGAACAGTCAACAGTGCAGGCACTAACAACAGAATACTACGAGAAAATAAAGCGAAAACTGCACAACATCACAAACATGATGGTCCACATCAAATGCTATGAAAAAGAAGGCGGAAGAAAAAAGTACTCAATGCACGTCAAAGTAGCAGCGCCAACACAAATGTTTGACAGCTCTGACGCTGATGACTGGGAACTGCCAAGAGCACTGCACAAAGCATTCGAAGACATCCAACACCAAATACAGCACAGGATGCACACGGATGTGACAAGACCGGATAGATTATAGAAACTTTTTTGCCTTTTCTAAATGTCTGTGATTGCTAAAACCTATCTTTTCATACCATTTCTTCAATTGTTGAATCCCATTTAATTGAATACGAACTTTGCCCCTTCCAATGTCATAGACGCCAAAATGGAAATTATTCCTTTTTAGAATATCTATAAACTGCGCCTGCATTGGTGAAGGACTTATTTTCATCTCAAGACGAGGGTAAATAGTGCCATTATTGTTTGTGATGACCACGCTACCATCGGTGTCAAAATAGCCTCGGACGACGAACAATTCGAGCTCTGGTCTCAAGAAACAAGAAGGGATAATCGCGCGTTTCCATTTGGGAGCAAGCACAAATCCAACATTTTGAAGGAATTGTAAAATATTCATATCAGTAAAACGAACATCAACAGTATTTTCACAGGGCGCTTTTCAATTTTTGGAGATCTACCAAACAATTTAGTCATTAAATCTTTAACGTAATGAGCATACTGTTTCTCTCTTGAATCTAATGTTACTTTAACTGTATTTTTAATTTGAATTCTGTTATCAGGACGCCTTATTTGATATCTGGCCATATGACCATCTCCTAGAAGAATTCCTGCAAATTCAGCAAAAGCCGGAGTTTCTACTTCCATTACAAATTAATGGTTTGTTGCTTTAATATCTCTTGTGCGCGTGTTTGTCCAGTGTCCAGTGGATTAGAAAAATAAATGGGGCGGGTCCCGAAACTTTATGTTATAGCGGGAGGAGGATTTGAACCTCCGAGCTATGGGTTATGAGCCCATCGGGAAAACTGGGCGTGCGGAAGAGACCGCTGCGCTCTCCAGACTTCCCTACCCTTATAGGCATTTCTGCTCGCTATAGAGGGAAGAGCGTATACCCGCCCCGTTTTTTCGACAAACAGGGAGGTATTTAAAGCTTGTGGAGACGTACCGATGATTCTATTCTTCCCTAATGTAGAATACAAACAGTGTAGCTATGAAAACCAAAGCTGCCGTAATATAGAAGATGATATTGATGCCTAATAGGCCTATAAAATATCCTCCTGCCATCATTGCAAGCGCTGCTAATATGCCGGTTATTGCTTGATATTTTCCGATAGCGGTCCCGCGTGATATTTTAACAGTGGAATCTGCCAATAATGTTGCTGACATTGTTGCCTCTGTTGCTTGGATGATGCCGTTTAATATTTGCAGAATGTAAAGTTGAACAAGTGAATTGATGAATGTATATGCTAAAATGATTGCTGCTGTTGAAAATCCTGCTGTAATCAGAAATGCTTTTCTGCCGAGAATATCTGAATGTCTGCCAACAAAATATGCTGTTGCTGCTTGTGCTAAAGCCATCAGTCCGATTGCAAAACCAAATGATTCTGTGCTTTTGCCAAAACCTTGAATAAATACAATCCAGAAAGGCATGAAAAGTCCTAAGGCAAAAGCAAATATTGAACTGTATAACAATAAAAGACGGAAATTGATAATGCGATGATGCTTCACAGCCAATAACAATAGAATGTTCTTTTTAAAACTTCTTCACAAAACTTTAAATGTACAATACTATTTTCCCGGTACATATGGATCCCCGCGAATTTATTGAAAAATATGATTCTATTTTACGAATGACCGTTAATAATGAAAACAGCCTTGATGAGTTTTTCTGCAGATTTGCTTATTGTTTTGGCAATGAATTCGACGTTAAGATTTACCTCGTTGGCGGTTTTGTGCGCGACAAAATTATGGGTCTTAAATCCAAAGATATTGATGTTGATCTTACAAATAAAACAGGGGAATTTAGTGACTTGTTTGTTGCTGTTTGCTCAATTCTCTATGACTTGAGTTTTAAGTCCATTCAAACCTCTTATGGCCAAAGCTATCAAATTAATTGCGGAGATATGAAACCTGCCGGTTATGATATTAATTTTATGCCTGATATCATCAAAGCTATTTCAGAAGCAGATTTCACAATGAATGGTCTTGCAATTGATATCACTCCCAAAGTTTCTCCAGAACAGTTTCTGCCATTTGTCGGACATTTGATTTATACTGCGCAATTAGATCGTCGGTATTACGATTTTCTCCTATATCCAGATCCTATCTTTCTGCAGGATGCTGTGGAAAGAATCGTTAGATTGACTCCTTTTTGCAAAAAACAAAAAGCCATTAATATCGGTCCTCGAGCACTGAAATTTTTTGAACGTTCATTCGAAGATTATCAAAAAATGGGTTTTAAATTTGAAGACGATACGTACAAGTACTTGCTGTTAAATTCAGGCTATATAGGATTACTCAAAAGACGCGGTTTTCTTTCCGCATTTTTTAGACTTGTAGAAAAGGGCGCGGATCCAGAAATTCAATCCATTATCCAATTGGCAGATCATTATAGGAAA
>CAYUHB010000004.1:0-11832 GCA_964444355.1 uncultured Methanosarcinales archaeon | reverse complement strand
TCCGAAGCTGGCGCTCATCTTTTCCCTTGATGTCAAAATCTTCCACTTTATAACCAAGTTCTACCAGTCTTTTCCTATCTTCTTCAACAAAACTCTTGTCTTCATAGGGATCTGCTGCAGTTGGAATGAATATGACTGTGCATTCCGCTGGATCTTTTGATACTGCCTCTTTTAGATAACCCGCTGTTTCAGCAGCAATTGATGCAAGGAATAACTTCATACGAGCGTGCTAGACCGCGTTGGTTTAAAGTCTTTTCGAACAAGGCTATCCTCAAATTCTTTCACCTTTTCAGATGGTTGAAATAAGCATTTATTCTGTCATTATAAACAATATTTATAAAGTGATATTCTAGACGCAGACACATGAAATATTGTTTAGGTATCGAATCAACAGCTCACACCTTCGGCTGTGGCATTGTGTCTTTTGATGGTAAAATTCTTGCTAATGAGAAGTCTGCTTTTACGACTGAGAAAGGTGGAATGATTCCTTCTGACCTTTCAAAGCATCACGAGAGTGTCAAAGAAGACGTTCTTGCAAAAGCTTTGAAAACAGCTAATCTGTCAATGAAAGACATAAACCTAATCTCTTTCAGTGCTGCTCCTGGTATGGCTCCTTCTATGATGGTTGGGCTAAGGTTTGCTAAAGAGCTTGCAAAGAAGTACAACCTGCCATTAGTTGGCGTTAATCATAGTATTGCTCATCTTTCCATCGGCGACTTAATCACTGGCGCTAAAGATCCTGTTTATTTGTACGTCTCTGGCCCAAACACCCAGGTTATTGCTTTTGCTGGTGGTCGTTTTCGTGTCTTTGGTGAAACTTTGGATCTTGGTTTGGGCAACATGCTTGACAAGTTTGCAAGGGAAATCGGTTTGGGCTTTCCCGGTGGTCCGAAGGTTGAACAGCTTGCCAGAGGCAAGTATGTTGAGCTTCCGTACAGCGTCAAGGGTATGGATGTTTCCTTTGCTGGTATGCTTACAAAAGCCTTAAGGCTCTTCAAGCAGGGCGTTTCAAAGGAAGATTTGTGTTTCAGCCTGCAGGAAACCTCTTTTGCAATGCTTGCCGAAGTTGCAGAAAGAGCCATGGCTCATGTTGACAAGAAAGAGCTTCTGTTAATCGGCGGTGTTGCTGCTAATAAGCGTTTGTGCCAGATGTTGGAAATCATGTGTAAGGAAAGAAATGCCAGATTCTTTGCTGTTCCGCTGGAATTCAGCGGTGATCAGGGTGCTATGATTGCCTGGCAGGGTGTTTTGCAGAAAAATGATGTTATAAATCCGGAAAAAGCAGACATTCGCCCGTATGAGAGAATTGATGAAGTTGAAGTGACTTGGACATAATCACTTCTTTCGTTTCTTTTTTGCCGTTTTTTTAGCCTTTTTGCGCACAGGTTTTGGCGTGCTTATCTCAGGCATTACTGGCTGTATTAGCCCGCATTCCCTGCAGATTAATTGGTCTCTTTCTGTGCTTTGCACGATGTTTGTGCTTGCGCAGTCTGGGCATTCTCTTATGTTTTCCATATTGGTTTTTGGCTTTGGCAGTTCGTATTTAATACTTCTTTTTCACTTTATGGCGACGATTTGTTTTAGTACGGCTTCTTTGCCTTTCCAGTCGAGTGCTTCTTTCAGGACTTGGTCAAGGTGTTCTACTGGTATGATTTCCACTGTGTCAAGTTTTGATTTGTCTACGATAATGTCTTGTAAGTTCGCTTTTGGGACTATGATTCTTTTGATTCCTGTTTCTATTGCTGCTTCTACTTTTGCAGATACTCCGCCTACTGGCAGGACCTCCCCTCTGACTGACAAACTGCCGGTCATTGCTGTGTCCTGTCTTACTGGGACTTCTTTTAGCGCGCTTATGATTGCTATTGCTACTGCTATGCTTGCGCTGTCTCCTTCCACTCCTTCATATGTCTGTAAAAACTGTACGTAAATGTCGTATTCTTTGATGTCTGTTCCGAAGTATTGTTTGACTATTGGTGTGACGTTTTTGACTGCTTCTTTTGCTATGACTCCCAATTTTCCTGTTGCGACTATTTCTTTTTCTTTGCCCCAGGGTCCGACTGCTGCCTCGATTGGCAGTATGATTCCTGAGAACGAGCCTCCGCTTCCTATTACTGCCAGCCCGTTTACTCTTCCTATTTGTTTTCCTGTCGTGATTATTATCTCGTATTCTCTTTTTCTCTCGATGAACTTGTCTGCTATTTGTTGTTCCAGGGTTTTTGCTATTTTTTTGGCCGCTATGAGGTGTTCTTTCATTACAAGCTTTGATTTCTTTTCAACTGCTATGTCTCCTGCTGCTCTTATCAGCCCTCCAAGCTCTCTTAGTCTGAGTGTGAGGTGCCCTTTCCTGTTCGCCAGTCTTTTTGCGTCTTCTATTACTGCTATGACTGCTTCTTTTGAGAAGTGCGGTATTTTTTTGTCTCTTATTACTTCTTGTGCTACAAATCTCGCTATTTTTTCTCTGTTCTCTATTGTGTCTGGTATTGTGTCGTTCATGAATATTTCGTAGCCGTATCCTCTTATTCTGCTTCTTAGTGCAGGGTGCATTTTTTGCACTGTTTCCATGTTTCCTGCTGCTACGAGGATGAAGCTGCACGGCACTGGTTCTGTTCTTACCATTGCTCCTGCGCTTCTTTCGCTTTGTCCTGTGATTGAGTATTTTCCTTCCTGGAGTGCTGTCAATAGTTCCTGTTGCGTCATTGGGTCTAGTGTTGCCATCTCGTCGATAAATAACACTCCCATGTGTGCTTTGTGTATTAGTCCGGCTACCACTCTTTCGTGTGCTGGTGTGCCTAGCCCGCCTGAATTTTTGCAGAGAATGCCATTTACGACGATATTGCCAGAGGTTGTCGTGGCGTTGCAAAGTTTTCCTTTGTACTGCGCGGTTTCTTTTTTCCATATTTTCACAGGTTTGAGCTTCATGTCCAGGCCTCCAAGCCATCGAATGTTTCGTAATTTAGGATGGTGTAGAGCACGGCAGGCGTGAGCTGTAATGCCTTCATGGCGTGCTCTGCGCCATATCCGCGCTTTAGCAATTCGAAATATCTGCCTCGCTTTATTTCGCTAAATTCATTCATTGTTTGGACAAGTTTCTGGAGCTTATAAGTGCAATAATTGATTTTGATGAGCGTGAGGAAATAGGTCACGTTCTCAAAGGTTGTTGAGAAAAGCAGTTTGTATATGTGGCTTTCTGTGTCTTTGTTTTTTGATTTTGTTATTTTGCCGGTTTTGACTCCTTTTGATTCTAGGTAAGTTTTCAACTCCATTAAGAACTCTCGTCTGTTCTTTTCAAAGATTTCAGTGCCACATATTCCCACGTCAAGCGTATTCAAACATCGCTCGCCAACATGAACTTGTGGAACTCCCAACTCATTGCCCAAGAATGATCCCCAGAATTCCGACTCCCATTTTGGATTGAATTTAATCCATTGTGGAGAATGGAGCCCCATTTTCGTTTTATTGCCTTTTGGAGCGCCGAGTGCTAGGAAAAATCGTATGATGTTTCTATTGGTGTTCTGGTAGCACCAAGAATGGCCGTATTCGCCTCCTTCTATGATGCGTTCATTGCCGGCATTGTTGAATATGTTTTGGAGGTCTCTGCCAAATTCTTGGACTGCTTCTAATTCTGAGCTGGATAAGAAGATTCCATTCAGGTTGTCGAATATGCCTCCGTCTCCAAATGTCGCGCCGAGCGCTTTTGCAATTTTGGGCAATCTTTTGTCATCGAGTTTTAATGGAAGTAACGCTTTTTCTTTCAGCCAATTGCATGTTTGTACCGGAACGGGGATGTGTTTGCCTGCATGCCACCATCGTGTTTTGCCGTAAGCGTGGCCCATTGCTTTTGCTATTCTTTTGTATCCCCAAGTCGGGTTCTGTTCTTTTATGTCAAGATATTTGTAATAGAGCTCGCATTGCTCTTGTTGTCGCGCGTCATAAGTATTGATAATATCTTGTTCATCAATTATTATGTCTTCTTGGAGGGAAAAGACCTCGTCGCCTGGTTTGATGTCTTTTGCTTCTTCATACTCTATTTTTCCATGTTTATTTATTGCAATCTTGTGCTCAGATGTTACAACAAGTTCTCTATTATCATAAGTGACAAGCTTTATCATTTTTCCATCATAATCATATCTGTTGAATGAAAGGATTTCCACAGGTGTGATTTTGCCGTTTGTTTCTCCAAGCGTTGTAAACTCGTTTTTTGAAGTGAAAACCGCTTCGTAGTTTTTCTTGTCTTTTTGTGCTTTAAATATCCTGTTTCTGCACTTGTCCAGTGTCCAGTGGAAGTTTCTTTCCTCCAATTTCCCCTTTTCAAATATGTGTAATTTTTCACTAGTAAAAAATGATTGTAAGGGGTCATGAAGCACATCGCCTAATAGCGCTCCTGCGTGTGCCCCTGTTGCGTCCCAGAACGGTGATTGTTTTTTTCCGAAATTGTCGACGATGAGTCTTGGCGTTTCAACTTTTGATCCGCCGAATGGTCTTCTTCCTATGCTCATGAACATTACGTACGCTGCCAAAAACAGCATTCCTCCCAAGAAGAATGCCGCAAACATTATGTCGCTGTTGTAGTGGCTTCTTGCCCACCAGGGCATTACCATTGATGCTATTAATAGTGCTATTAGTACAATGTTTTGTATTTTGAAGAACCCCATGTTTTGTATGTTTGCTTTTGCTACCAGTTCTCTTCCTTTGCCTGCTGCTACGGTTCTTATCAGGGGCTGGTGTTCGTCGTTTGGGTTGAAGAATGCGAGGATGTCTGCGAGTTTTTCTTTCGGCAGTAGTTCTGCGAGTGCCATTCCAAGCATTGATTTGCCTGTTCCCGGCTCTCCTATCAATAGTACGTGCCTTCTCTGCTGTGCTGCTTTTCTGACTATTTCGCAGGCCTGGTCTTGTCCTATCACCTGCTCTATTATCTTTTCAGGTACTTTGAGTTCTGCAGTGCTTTTGAAGTCGAGTTCCTTAACCATCCCAGGTGCATCCGACGAGAATGCCTTTATAAAGGTTATGTACTAAAAACAGTGGAAAGTTTTATATCTTGTGAAAACATACAGTAGTTGGGGAAACATGACAAACACGTCAATTGAAAACACGTTAGAAATTGACCTTCCGCGTTTTTTAAACAAACCGCTGGAAGTTGCCGAGCGAGAAATAAGCGAAAAACTGCAAAGTACTGGTAGGCCCGTCAATATTGTTATTCCCTCGCACGATAAAAGAGTTAAATGGCAGATGTACAAGGATTTGATGTCTTTTTTAATTTCGCTCACTTCTAAGAAAGTTAAGATGATGAGCGATCAAGAAACTTACGAACTTTGTCGGTCGTACACGGGGGGATACCTTAGTGGCGATGCTCGAAACGGCTATTTCTTAAACATGTGATAAGATTAAACACTGCCAATCTGCTTTGAGACTAGCTTTAAGGCTCACATATCAATAATGTTACCACTTCCTAGTGGCTAAAAAGCGAAAGGTTTATATAGTTTAAAATCTATGTTCTTTGCTATGGTAATCGTTCGTTCCAAAGAGGACTTGTCAGGTGAGGAAGTTGCAGAGGTTAGAAAGGAAGCTGGATCCCCTCAGATAAAGCTTGATCTCTCTAAACTTGATAAAGAACTGGAAAATGAGCGCAAGCGCGCATATGGTCTTCTGGCTACGTTGACTATCGACGAGAATGATCTTTCTCGCCTTCTTAACGTTGCCGCTCAGATTCAGCGTATTGACTATAAGAAAGATTTTGCTGTGCGTGATTTAAGCTTTTTAAGAGGTGCAAAGGCCAATCTTGAAAGGACTATGAATGAAGCAAAAGCCGGACTAGAGAAGATAAAGGAAATTTACAAGCCTTCTGAAAAGGCTGCTTTAATGTCATCATATCTTATTAACGGTCCAATTGAAGGGCTGGAAGACAGGAAAAAGGCCTTGTGGCTTGCCGAAGGAAGCAAATTACTTGATTTGTATGAAATGTCAAAAAGCGGTAATCGTTCTCGTGTTGATTTCCCTTCACCTGCGTCTATGATTAACACGCTTGAGAAATGGCTGAACTTGCCTATCTGCACTAAATATGTTCTTGAACACACCAAAAATCTTGGAAAGTTGTATGTTGGCTTGACAATGATGCATATTGATTCGCTGGAAAGCCAAATATCAGGTCTGGACAGTCTTATTGAAAAGATTGATTCTCGTTGCGACGAAATGGTGCACCGAAGAAGGCCGGCTGAAAAAGCAAAAAGTCTTTTGATTAAAAACTCTAGGTCTCCTCTTGAAGATCTTACTCTTGACGAGCGCCGTCAGACGTACGAGTCTGCGAAAAACGATTCTGATTTCGTGCGTGCTTACAATGCTTATCGTAAAGCTGTTGAAACAACGCAAAGCGAGGAATCTGATGCTTTGCGTGAAGTGGAATTCAATGAATTGTTTGTCAAGTATTATTTGAATGGTTCTGGCAATGGTGGAAGGCTTCCAACCATTGGTGAGCTGAAAAAAGAAAACGGGTGGCTGTACCTTTTGCTGAGAGTTAATGACACTCCTAAATCACGCGAAGATAAAGGTCCTTTATCGGTTGATGAGTTGTTCGAGCTTGATGATGAGCCTGTGAAAGTGGAAGAGATTCGTTCAAAGACTCAGGGTTTATTTTCAAGGTTTTATGGCGGTATTAAACGATTGTTCGTAGGTTAACATGGTCAGAATCCTTGACGTATCTGATACTCACAGTGATGATTCTTCTAAATTTAAGTACATTGTGAACGTTGCAAATTCTCAGCGTGCAGATGCTGTTATTCATGGAGGCGACGTTTTAGGTCAAAAAGAACTGCATCGTTATGCTATGGTCTACCATGAGAGCAATGACCGTTTTATGGGCTGGCTTCCTTCTGAGCACCGTCATATCATGCGTGTTGACCTTGAGGTTAAGCAGAATGGTGGTATTGATATGATTAAGGCTCTATCTGATGAGAATGATGATTTGCAGATTCTTGCAGAGCGTTATGACATTTACAAGCCACAGATTGATTCTTTGAAGAAGAGATATGCGTCTCTTAGGGAGTTTAATGATGCTTGGACAAAGCGCGACATTGAACGGGCTTCAAAGAAGAATGACGAGGAAATGTTCTACGTGTGTGCTCGTTTGGATAATGTATTAGATAATTGCAAATGTCCTGTTTATTTTGTCCGCGGAAACTGGGATACAGACCGTTTTGTTAAATACAAATGGAAGAACTTGAAGTTTTTGAGCGGAGTTGTAAATATTAATGGCGTTAATGTTGCTGGCGCTCCTAACTGGAATGAGCAGGTTCCTCCTATTCCTGATTCTGATTACAAGGGAAGGGAAAAGGATTTGATGTTTGGCGGCAATTATTCAGAGCATAGCCGTGAATTTGAAGCAAGGATGAACGAAGAATTGGTCCGTGAAGAAAATCGAGAATTAACTCGTGAAGAAATTATTAAAAAAATATTGAATGATAATCCTGTCTACACGCGTTTGAAAGGCAAAAGAATTGACTATCTTGTCTGTCATAAAGGTCCTGGCGCTCTTGCTACTGAGGTAAAAATCAAAAATAATGAGCCGAAATTGGTTAATTATGGTTCTGGTATCGGTCTGGAATCAATTTTAAGGTCTGCAAAACCCAAAGTAATCTCTGCCGGTCACATTCACGGCAAGTGTCGTGTTGGCAGAATGAAGAATGCATATCAGTACGTTGGCACTTCTGACAAAGCTTTCACTGTTTCAGATATTGATGCTGTAACAAAGCAGATTGTTGCGAATGGTGTCCGGGTGTTCAGATACCCTGATAAAAGAGAAGCTGCTTAAATTTCCTGATGTCCTTCTGCTGATACTGTTTTTTCTGGATTTGATGGCTTTCCGCCTTTCTTTTTCTCTTCGAAATGTCTTGCGATTGCTGTTATTATTACTCCTATGATTATTGCTGCTATCGCAAATGTCCAGAATTGGTTCTTTGTCAGTATTCCTAATCTTTCAAGCGCTAAAAACACAAATAGTACTGCAAATCCCAGTAAAATAATCCACGTTAGCTTGTTTTTTCCTGTGCCTGTCATTCCGAATACTAGTGCCAGCAGCAGACCGATTACCAATAATATGACAAAATAGAAGAGCATTATGTTTATGATGTTGAGCAGGTTTGCTGTTAGTACTGTGAAGAAGCCCAGTGTGAATGCCACCATTGCGCTTGCTCTATTTGTTCCAAGCACTTTTGTTCTTTGAAGTATTCCGTAAGTTATTGTGAATACGAGAACGAATGGGAGTATGACGTCAATTAATCCGACTTCAACCAGCAGTCTGAATATGTCTTGCATGTATTCGTCAAGTGGAACTTATTTTAAAAAGGTTACTCATGCGGTCTGCATATATCGTAGAATGCGCAGTGTCCGCTGCTCCATTTGCATAGTGGTCCTGGGTCTTTAGGGTACTGGTTTATATCTGCTGTTTCTGTTGCTGAATGCACGTGTTCTATTTCTTTTTTTGCCATTTCCAGCAGTTTCTCGTCCACGTCTATCAAAGCTTCTTTTCCTTTCAAAAAGTATACTCCTGCTTGTTTTGGCATTTGTCCGTTTTTGTCTAAGTAAAGTAAACAATATATCGCGAGCTGCAGTAAATGTTCGTTCAGGTCTTCTGTGCTTGATGTTTTGTAGTCCATTAGGCGTATTGTGCCGTCTTCTTGGTTTTCTATTGCGTCTATGATTCCTTTTGCGTTGTATTTTTCTGATATGAAGAGTTGTTCTCTTTCCGGCGTGAGGTGTTTGAATCTTTCCTGGAATGTTCCTTTTTGTTTTGACAGTTTTGCGCAGAACGATTCCAGCCAGTTGAACAGCATGGTGAGTGTTTCTTCAAAGTAGAATATTTGCTGGTCGTGTGTGAGCTCTATCTTGTTTAGTTTGGGCTTTGCATACTGCCATTCCTTCAGCAATAACTGTTGTACAACCAGTTTCAGGTGCGGTTCATAATTTTCCATAGAGATTGTGCTGGTATCGACATCAAAGAAGTGCTCAAGTACGGAGTGTGCTATGTTTCCTCTTACTTGGTGTATGTTTGGGGGTGTTTCTATTTCCAGGATGTAGGTGTAATAGTATTTCCTGGGGCATTGGTTGTACGTTTTTATTGAGCTTGGACTTTGCACCCTTTTTGGCATGAAATTGCTGGAACCGTGCTTCTTTTTATGTTTTTGTATGGTACAGTTTCCGAAAAATCATCGGTTTTCCGCAATTCTTCCAATCCGTTCAGTAATCTTTTCAGGTTTTCAGCAGATAGACCCTTTAATTAGTTTAACATGTATATTGTTATGAAAAAAAAGGTTTTGCTCATCATCTCATTGTTTCTATCCTTGGCAGGTCTTACAGCTATCTTCTTCCTTAAGCCTGATGTTTCTCCCCAGTCTTTGCAGTTGACAGGCACAGTAAAGTATGTTGATGAAAAGGAAAAAGTGACGTTCATCAGTTTCGTGCCTGACAACATGACTGTTGTTTCTTTTGAAAAGCTTGAAATTGAGCCTGGTTACCACGTTCTTACCGGCCGTTTGCAGCAGTATAAGGGTCGTGTTGAGTTTATTGTAGAGTCCTATGATTGAGATTATATTTGGAACTGTTGCCGGATTGTTTTTGGGAATCTTTGCAGGTCTTTTTCCTGGTTTGCATACCAATCTTTTGGCTGTTATTATAGCAGGTTTGCATTTTGATGTTCTTTTTTCATGTGTTCTTCTTGTCTCTTTGGCGGTTTCGCGTTCTGTTGTTGATGCTTTGCCAACTGTTTTTCTTGGCGCGTCAGACGATGTTATGGCATTGTTGCCCGGTCATCAGTTGCTGAGAAAAGGGTTTGGCATTGAGGCAGTGAAGTTTTGTGTTGCAGGCAGTGTTTTGGGTTTCGTTTTTTGTCTTTTTCTTTTGCCTGTTTTCCTGCTGGGCTTTCCGTTGATTTTTTCAGTTATCAGTCCTTTTTTGTTTTGGCTTCTTCTTGTTCTGGTAATTATCCTGCTTTTGCGTGATTCCTGGTGGGCGGTTGTTGTTTTTTTGCTTGCTGGTTTTCTGGGCTTGTTTTCTTTGGACGGTGTTCGCGAGCCTTTGTTTCCTTTGTTATCCGGTCTTTTTGGTGCAGGCAATTTGTTGTTTTCCTTGTTTGATAAAGTTGAGATTCCTGAGCAAATCGATACTGATGTCGTCCGGTTGCCTAAGCGTTCTTTATTGTTTTCTGTTCTTTCCGGAGTTCTTGCCGGCAGTATTGTTACTTTGTTTCCTGGTCTTGGTCCTTCTCAGGCAGCGGCATTGGCGCAGGTTAAGCGTCAGAAACCAGTCTCATATCTTGTTCTTGTTGGCGCTCTTGGTACTGTTGATGTTCTGATTTCTTTGGTGGCTTTTTTCTCTCTTGACAAGGCAAGGAACGGTGCTGTTGTTGTTATCGACCAACTGCTCGGCAGTATTTCAAGTTCAATTTTATTTGCGTTTATCGCAGTTGCTTGTTTTTCTGTTGGTATTGCAGCGATTGTTGCTTTGTTTGCTTCCAAATGGTATGCTTTATTGGTTGAGAACATTGACTATTCCCTGATTTCTTTGTTCGTCTTGTTTTTCCTGTTAATTATGTCTTTTGTTTTGTCCGGCTGGCTTGGTGTGATTATTTTTGTCACCGCAGCCTGCATCGGCCTTATTGCTCCGTTGACAAACATTTCCAGAAGCCACGCGATGGGCTGTTTACTGCTGCCTACGCTGATTTTATTATGGTAATACGACGAACGAATGCGACATAAGGGACTTAGGAGCGTATCGTGAGGAGTGTCTATGTGCCGAAGGCACTATTTTGCTGCAAAACAAAATCTTACAGCAACATTTATAAACCACCTCTTTTCTTTTCGTCGATATGAATGGCATTATTTCGCATTTCAGGGGAAGTTTCAGGAGAAAGAAGGGCAATCAGATGGTAGTGGTTGTTCCTGGCGTTGACAAGCGCGATAAAGCGCAGTCATTTATTGGAAAGTCCGCTGTCTGGACTGCTCCTGGAAAGCAAAAGACCGCAATAAAGGGCAAGATTTCTGCTTTGCACGGCAACAAGGGTGCTTTGAGAGTTATTTTTGAGCGTGGCTTGCCAGGTCAGAGCTTAGGTGAAGAAGTTAAGATTGAGTGATTTTTTCCCACAATAATTTTACTTTTTCTGTTCTCAATCTTTCAATTTCCGCTTCTACTGCTGCAAACAATAATTCCCTGTTTCTTTCTTTTAGCGCGTCGAGAATGCTTTTTGTTATTCTTTTGTCGATTAATTCCTGTGGTATGTCCTGGTAATACTCGCCGATAAGCACTTCAGCTAGGTTGAAGTTCTTGTGCGCATCTAGTGCGTTGTGACAGCTTTCAAGCTTCACAAGCAGTGTGCTAAGTGTCTTGCGCGAGGGAAGATATTTTTTTCTCGAACTTTTCTTTGTCTTTTTCTGCTTCATAATGGCTTAGCGCTCCTACGATTCCGTGCATTATCAGGTGTTTGTCATTCAGCATTAATCCTTGCTCAATGTACTGCCAGTGCTTTTCATCAACCAATGATTTAAGATTCCTTATCGTTTCCTTGTCAAAACTTTCCTGGCTGACGATTGCTAGAGCGTTGCTTAATTGCGAGATGGCTTCCTGTGCATTCATCAGAACTTTAGCCAGCTTGGAATCATTGGTTCTACTATCGGGTAAGCGTATGGCGCTGCGGTGATTAATGCTCCTATGAGTATGCTGTGGAACCAGGTTTCTCCCATGCCTCTTCCGCCGCCCATTCCTGCTCCTCTTATTGCAAGGCTTGTTCCGTGGATTTTTATTGCTGCTATCAAGCCGATTGCTATGTGCAGTCCTAGTGCTGTTCCTAAA
>CAYUHB010000003.1:7693-12789 GCA_964444355.1 uncultured Methanosarcinales archaeon | reverse complement strand
CGTGTCGTACTTGCCGACGTGCAGGTACGACGGCTTGCCAGTCGCGACCTTCACGGTGATGACGTAGGTGTCGAGCACCATCACCTGATAATGCTTGGCCGGCTTGCCGCCCTTGTAGAGCGACCACGCGATGGCGGTCAGTCCCTTGAGTGAGTTATCTGCGATCACGGTTTCCTCCTGTTGGTGGTGGAAGCGGGTTATCGCTTGGTCTTGGTCCAAAGCTTCCTCCGAAGTTGTCATCTGTTGTTGAAGTGTCTGTTGGAGTGTCTGTTGTTCCGTCTGTGAAAGTGTCAGAGCTGTCTGTTCCGGATGTTTCTGTGTCTGTGCCTTCTCCTCCGTTGCTTCCGCCCGTCCATGCTCCAGAATCAAAGCCTCCGAATGAACCGCCAGCCCAAGCTCCTGAGTCATATCCTCCGAATGAACCGCCTGTCCACGCGCCTGAGTCATATCCTCCGAATGAGCCGCCTTCCCAGGCTCCTGAGTCATATCCTCCGAATGAGCCGTCGAATGCGCTGATGAATGGTACTAGAAGCATGCCTGCTATTAATAGCAAAGAAATGAATGGCAACGTGTTGGTTTTCATTTGTTTCACTTTTTGGATTTAATATAAATTAATTAAAAAAAATTAAAATTCGTCTATTTCTATTGATGGGGCTGCTTTGCCTTCTGTTTTCTTTTCTTCTTTCTTTTCAGCCGGTTTTGCATTTGCCAGGTGTATGACTCGTACGTCAACAACTTCGTCGTCTTTCAGCATAAGTTCGTATTCTGCTTTTGATATGCTGTCGCCTGACTGTGTTTTGAGTCCTGACGCTGGTATGAATTGTGCAACTGCATTCCACTTTGTTTTGTCAACGTGTGCTGTCATTGCTCTTATTTCTCCTATTTTCTCGCTCAGGTCAGCGCCTGAATGATAGCCGAATTTTTGTCCTGCTGCGCTTGGGCTTTTCTTTAATTGCTCGTCTCTGTCCAAGCCAAGTTCTGTAACGTGCTTTGCAAGTGTTCCGTCTAATGGCATATGGTCGTTTTCGTTCAAGCCGTAAACTCTGATGCTTGAGCCCACATTTTTTCTTTGTGTTATAAGAACCAGATATCCTTTTACTTGGTCTTTGCTTCCTGCAAGGTTTGCAAGGTAGCTTTCTGCTGTTCTTTCAGCAATTATAAGTCTTGTAGTCAGTTCTGGGCTTTCTGCCAGTGCAGGTCTTAATTTTGCAATTCTTTCTTTTTGTTTGAATGTTCCGAGAATTTCATCTTTTGATTCATCATTTGTTGCTGGGTTGATTACGCCGTCTTTGTTGTATGCCTGAAGGACGTTTTCAATGCACTCTACTTTTTCCATTTTGCCGGCGTGTTTGTATGCTCTTTCTTCCTTGCCTGCTGTTCTGTGCTCTGAAGATGCACATCCGCCTGCAAATAAAGCGTAAACTGATGCTCCTGCTACAACCAATCCCATTGCTACTTTTTGTGCGTAATTCATTTTTCACTCCCCCCTATGAATATTATATTGTATACCTACTGCGAAGTGGCACTGATATTTAAAGCTTACCACCTTGCGTATGCTCCTGCGCCGACAAATGCGCTGTCTTTGTGTCTGTGCGTATCTAGTCCTCTTCCAGGATCTTCGATTTTCTGGAAGGTCCACTGGTATCCGCCTTCGACCGCCAGTCCTAGTCCTTTTACGAATTCAAATTCTGCTCGTAATCCCAATCTGTTTTTTCTTGACTTTGTTGTTCTTCTTGACAGGTCGCTGTCTGTGTTGTATCTTTCTTCCATGTCGAATGGTGTTAATCTCAGTATTGTTCCTGTGGTGTAGATGTTTCCTTTTGCGTCTTTTTTCTGCTGTCTGGCGTTGAAGACGTAGGGTAATTGTATTTTTGCATTCCAGCCTGTTGCTGTTTGCAAGTCTCCTAGTCTGTCGCTGCAGCCCATTCCGCTGAGTGCTATGTACAGTGAGTTTTCAAATTCTTCTCCCAGGTTTGCTGATGCGCTGAATGATTCGTTGTCTGCGATTTTTTTGCTTCCGAACAGTCTTTGGGATGCTTCTGCGCTCATGAAATAACTGCCGTATCTTCCGTTGCCTGTAAATCCGCTTGAGAGTTTGTAGTCTGCTTTTCCTTCTCCGAAGTATGATGTGATGAGCAGTCTTGTTCCTAATGTAGAGCTTGCTATTCCTGCTTGTCCGCCTACTATGGTTCTGTCGGCATTCATGTTTATTGATTTCATGAAGTGATTGCATTCGTATCCGATTTGCGGGTCGAGGAACAGTTCTACTTCTTTGCTTCCTATTAGGTATCCGCCCAGTCCTATCATTCCTCTCCTGCTTTCTATGACAGTGTCTGGTCCGTTTTCAGTGAATGTGCTTTGGTTGAGAAGTGCTGAAATGCTTGGTCTCCAGTTTTTTGCTTTTAGTTGGAATTGGCCGCTTGTGCTTGCGTTGTATTGTAATCTTGATTTGTTTCCTGAAACGCGCAAATATCCGTCTGCACCATCAGAAGCTGCTGTTTGTTCTGTGTCTGTGTCGGTGAAAGTGTCGTCTGCTCGTGCGTTTTGTGCAAATAATGCTGCGCCTGCAATGAAAACTGGAATTATTACTTTTTTGTTTAAGAGATCCGTAAGGCTCATCTTTACCCCCCGATGTTGCTAATTATTGTTAGTCGTATCTCCGGGATATTTAAAACTTTCGTCTCGTAACTATTCTATAGTAGCAACGAACAATTTATTCGTTGTCAGTAAGTTTTTTATAATGCTGTCTGGTTCTGCTCGGTTATGGAAGAAATCGGGGTGTGGGAAAAGGTTAAGCGTGTTTGGGCTTTTGTTGAAAAGCACGCTTTGTTGTTTGCCTTGCTCGCAGTTCTTTTATTGCAGTTCGCTCCTAACGGGGATGGTAAGTATCCTTGGGGCGGTATCTGGATGCGTATGCAGGTCCAGGACTTGCATTTTGCGGATTCTGCTGCAGCTTCAACTGTGGAGAATTATATTACTCAGCAGGTCTCTTCTCAGGTTCAGCAGAATTATCCTAATCTTCCTGAAGCCAACCGTCAGAAGGTTGTTGATGATTTGAAAAAGAAGTTTAAGGATGAAAATAAGGTTCAACTTGAACAGGAGACTAAGAATGTTGCTCAGGAAATCCGCGAGCATTATCAGTATGATTCTAATGGTACAAAATTTTTGTACATGCCGGATATTGATCCTTATTTCTATTTGCGTTTTTCAAGGAACCTTCTTGAGACAGGTCATACTTATGATGAGTTGAAGGATGGCATGCCTTGGGATAATCATATGATTGCTCCGATAGGCACTTCTTCTGCTGCAGGCTTACATCCTTATACTTTAGTCTGGCTTTACAAGATTGGTCTTTTCTTTAACAAGCAAACGACTTTGATGCAGTCGTCTGCTTATTTTCCTGTTGTGTTTATTTTCTTATCCTTGATTTTTGCTTTCCTTATTGCGTATCGTATTTCTGGTCCTGTTGGCGGTGTTTCTGCTGCCACCATGCTTGCCATACTACCTGCAATTATGGGTAGGACTCCTTGGGGTCATGCTGATACTGATGCTTACAACGTGTTTTTTGCAGTGCTTGTTGTTTGGTTGTTGTTTGAGGCTCTTTCTTCCAAATCTGCAAGGAAACAATTGATTTTCGGTGGTTTGACTGGTTTGGCTTTTGGTGTTTATGCTAATTTTTGGGGTAACTGGTGGTATTTGTTTGATTTTGTTGGTGCCGCTCTTGCTGTTGCGATTGTTGCAGATATTGTTATTGAGAACAAGTTGTTAAGAGAGGGCTTGCATAAATTTTGGGCTCATTCGCAGACTAAGAAGTTTATTTTTACTGGCGTTTCTTTGTTTGTAATTACTGCCGTTATTTGTTCTGCTACAACTGGTTTTTCATCTTTCTTTTATGGCGTTTTCAAGGGCGCGTTTCAGAACGTTGCTTTGAAAAATGCTGCGCAACTGAATCTTTGGCCAAATACTCTTACTACTGTTGCCGAGCTTAATCCTGGCTCTTTTACTTACGCCATTTCTTCTGTTGGCGGTAATCTGATATTTTTGATTGGAATTTTAGGTATTGTTCTTTTGTTACTCAGAAAGGATGAGCATGGCAGGTTTGATTTTACTTATAGTGCTTTGCTTGCCATTTGGTTTGCTGGTACTATGTATATGACTTTGAAGGGTATGCGTTTTACTTTGTTGTTGGGTCCTGCTGCCGCTATTGCTTTTGGTGCTGGTGTTGGCTTGGTTTACAAATATCTGTCCGGTATTGGAGAGAGGCAGTTGCATATTCCTAAGATTGTTACTGGAATTCTGATTATTATAATAACAGGGCTTATCATTGTTAATCCTTCCACGTCAGGGGTTCATATGGTTCGTGAATCATATGCTACTGTGACTAACGATGTTCCTTTGATTAATGATGCTTGGTGGAATTCTTTGACGAAGATTAAAGACGAGAGCCAGCCGAATGCTATTATTAATTCTTGGTGGGACTTTGGTCATCATTTCAAGTATATTGCTGATCGTGCAGTTTCGTTTGATGGTGCTTCTCAGGGTTTGCCTCACGCTCATTGGGTTGGCAGGGCTTTGCAGACTGATAATGAGGATGAGGCTGTTGGTATTTTGCGTATGCTTGATTGTGGTTCTTATACTGCTTATGATGTTGCTTATGAGTCTTTGAAAGATCATTTGATGACGGTTCGTTTTATCAAAAAGTTGATTATGCTTGATGATATATCAGCTCAGCAGCTTGTTGAGGAGTCTGGTGTGTCTGATAAGGTTTTGGAGCTTGCTCATTGTGAGCCTCCTGAAGATTTCTTTATTGCTTCTGGTGATATGATTAGTAAGGCTGGTGTTTGGGCTCATTTTGGTTTGTGGAATTTTGAGAAGGCTGAGACTTGGTTGAAGTGGAAAAATTTGCCTGAATCAGAGGCTGCTCCTCAGATGATGGAGCGCTTTAATGTTTCTGAAAAGGATGCAAAACAGTTGTATGATGGTGCTAATAATTTGGCTTCTGAGAATGATGCGAATCAGTGGATTAGTCCTTGGCCTGGTTATGCTGTTGATGTTGCTTCTTGTTCTCCGTCAGGCGACCTTTTGAACTGTGGCAA
>CAYUHB010000003.1:0-7683 GCA_964444355.1 uncultured Methanosarcinales archaeon | reverse complement strand
CAAAGTTGCAACTGGATTTCCTCCACTCAAATATTGAACTGTGGCAATATTGTTGTTAATTTGTCTGGAAAACATGCGGAGATTAGGGTAAGCCAGGGTACTGCTGTTGCCAGTAAGATTGTTGTGTATGATAAGAAGGGTGATAAGAAGGTTTTGACTCCTGAGAAAGGCGGTAGTAGTCTTGCAGTGGTTGTCTGGCCGACCAGGACTGGCATGAATGCTATTGCTGCGAATAATGAATTGGCTGATAGCATGTTTACTCGTATGTACTTTATGGGTGGTCTTGGTTTGAAGCATTTCAAGCCTTTCACTTCCGAGCGTCAGTTGGTTGGGGGTTGGGTGAATGTTTACAAGGTTGACTGGGCTGGTAGCGAGCCGTTTATTCCTGGTGACTTGATGCCAAAGACTAGTGTTGAGTCTGGTGCTCAGGTTTCCTTGGATTATATTGCTTGGATTGATAACGATCAGCTTGTTGATTCAAGTATTGTTGGCTGGAGGGAGAAGAATATTTCCCGTTATGCTAAATTTGAGGATTTTGAAACAAAGCCTATGTCGTTTACTGCTGGTCAGGGCAAGGTTGTTGCTGGTTTTGAGTCGCGTATTTTGGGCATGAAGTCGAACGAAACCAAAACATTTGCTGTTCCTCCTGAAGAAGCGTATGGCACTGACCCTTCTAAGCATCCGCTTGGTAATAAGACTATGAATTTTAAGGTTAAAATTGAATCGGTGCAGTAGTTCTAAAGTTTTATAAATGCCGGAGATTGTCCTTTAATCATGAATGCGTGGGTTGTTATTGCAGCGTTTAATGAAGAAAAACACCTTGGAAATGTGTTGAAAGAGACTAAGAAATATGCTAAAAATATTGTTGTAGTTGATGATGGAAGCCACGATAAGACTTCCACTATCGCTAAAGATGCAGGTGTTGATGTTATTACTTTAAAGCAGAATCAGGGCAAGGGTTTCGCTTTGCGCACCGGTTGTGATTTTGCTGTTAAGAAGGGCGCTGATGTTATTGTTTCTCTTGATGCAGATGGTCAGCATCCTCCGGCTTACATTCCTAAGCTATTGAATACCTTGGAAAAGGAGAAGGTCAATATTGTTTTTAGCTGGCGTGCGCACGATAAACATATGCCTTTGACTCGCGCGATTGGCAATTGGGGTCTTAATTTCCTGATGCGCATTTTGTTTGGTCCTAAGCAGAGGGATATGCTTTGTGGCTTTATGGCTTATACAGCTCCAACTTACAAAAAAATTAGGTGGAATGCCAATAGATATGGTGTTGAGACTGAACTTACTGCTAATTGTTTGACTAATAAGCTTCGCTGGACCGAGATTCAGATTCCCACACTATACCATGAAAAGGGAAAAGGCGTTAAGCTCAGTGATGCTATCAGTATTGCATTTTTTATTGTTTGGTTGAGATTGACTAAATGGTGAAACGATGAATGAATCATACGAAGAATCCTATCAGAAAGAACGTCATTTTAGTTTTGGAAAAAATTGGAAGAAATTTTTAAAGACTGTAAACGAACGAAGAATAACAGAGGCAAAAAAATCATTGGTTAATTCTTTCAGTGGAGAAGAAAAAATAATAAATAAAACGTTTATTGATGTTGGCTGCGGTAGCGGATTATTCTCTCTCGCCGCCAGTCTGATTGGAGTCAAATCATTAGTCAGCGTTGACGTTGATGAATACTCCATTGAATGTGCCAAATACTTAAGGAAAAAATATGAAGGTAATAATTGGACCATTGAGAATGCTTCCGCACTTGATAGCAAACTTGTAGAAAAATTCGGCAGATTTGATATCGTTTACAGTTGGGGAGTTTTGCATCATACAGGCAATATGTGGCTTGCTATCAATAATGTATCCAAACTGGTGAATGAAAATGGGCTTTTCTGTATTGCGATTTATAACAATAATCAGAAATACAAGTTTGAGGGAACCTCAACATTCTGGTTAAAAATCAAATCTTTTTACAATAGAACAAACTGGTTCAACAAACTGATTGCATACTGGTTTTATACGGTATATCTATTGCTTGGAATCACTATGACCGGCAACAATCCAATCAAATACATTAAAAACTATCATACCATTAGAGGCATGAATTTTTTTACAGATATAAAAGACTGGTTAGGCGGTTATCCTTACGAATTTGCGTCTGCAAATAAAATAATTGAACATGTGGAAGGCAGAGGATTTAAGCTTAAGAACAACAAACTAGCAAGATCAATCGGCTGTAATGAGTTTTTGTTTGAGAAAAAATGAAGAAGCTAAGCAAAAAAACTTATTGGGAGAAATTATATGATATTGAAGGATTTAACTCTTATTCTAAAATAAAGACCTTCTTTTCCTATAGCCTGCAAAATTTCGAATATTTTCGGATAGTGAAACCTTTCATAAAGAAAAGATATCAAAAAATACTTGAAATTGGTTGTGCGCCTGGCAGTTATCTGATTAAAGCCCATAAAATTCTGAATCTTAAACCCTGTGGCATCGATTATTCAATGAAGGGCATTAGATTAACCAGAAAAAACTTCATAGCCAATAACATCAAGAATTACGAATTATACTGCGCAGATATATTCGATAAAAACTTTCAAGAAAGACTGCAGGAGAAATTTGATGTTGTAATATCAAATGGTTTCATTGAGCATTTTACCGATTTTAAAAAGACGCTTCGGGCGCATACAAATCTTGCTAAAAAAGAGGGATTAATAGTAATTAGCATCCCTAATCTGCGCTATCTGAATAAATATCTGACAATTCAGGAGGCACTGGATATCACCAACTTAAAGGTTATGAATATAAATTTTATAAAAGCAAATATTCCTCAAAATTTGTCTCTTCTTTATTGTTCGTATTACGGAGGTCCCTTTAACTCAGGTATTTTTTTCTTCAAAAATAAACTTTTGGAATTTCCGAGAAAAATCTTTTTTATTTGTCAAAGACTGTTTTTTGACCCGCTTTTCATAGCATTATCATATCTGGGAATAAAATTTAATTGGAAATACACATCACCAGCCATAATATTCATATGTGAAAGAAAAAAATGAAAATACTCTATATCGCACACTGGGCTAATTCAATCTATGACTCTTTATTTGAGAGCCTTATTAAACAAGGAATGAACTTGAAAGCAGTAGTCTGCTCAAAATATTCGAATCTTTCATCCTTCAATCAAAAAAAATATATTGTTGAAGAGTGTATTGACTATACTTCAAAATTAAATCTTTTAAAAAACCCGGATTTTCCAGTTATCATAGATTTTCCTCAACTTAAAAAAACCATAAAAAAAGAAAAACCCGATATTGTAATTGCGAACTTGTTTTATATGCCGGGAACTTGGCGCGCTGCAAGATATTGCAGGAAAAATAAGATATCTTTTATCCTTCAGACCGAAGAGCAGCGGATGCCACAGGATTTAATTAAAAGATTCGCGCTCATAGCCGAATTAAAGATTTTTAGAAATATATTCTATGAAGCCAGATTAATTATATGCTGGACAAGTGACGGTGTTGATTTTGCTAAAAAACATTTTGGCATTAAAAATAAACAAAAAATAAAGCTAATTCCTGCAGGAGTTAACACTAATATTTTTTATAAAGTTAATTCTCGGAAAAAAGATCCTTCAATCCTTAAACTATTGTGCATTGCCAGGTTCTTACCATATAAGAGGCATATTGATCTCTTTAAAGCAGTTAAATACCTGAAGGATAATTCCAATCTGAAGATTAGGCTGAGCTTAATAGGTTCCGGACCGATAGAAAAACAAATCAAAGAACAGATTATTAATTTAGGTCTTGAAAAAGAGGTTGTGTTCTTGAAAAAAAGGCCTCCAAACAAATTGAAATATGTGTATTGTGCAAACGATATTCTTATACTTTCCAGTTATAATGAGGCCATAGGTATGGTCGTTCCCGAGGCTATGGCTTGCGGGCTTCCCGTCATCATATCTGATACTGTGGGTGCCAAGACTTATGTGAAAGATGGTGAAAATGCTTTGATTTTCAAAACATTTGATTATGTGGATTTGGCTAAAAATATTCTTTTGTTAAAAGACCCAAAAAAGAGAGCATTGTTTGGTAAGCGCGCACAAGAACACATCAGAAGCCATTTCAATCTGGAAATCGTTGCAAATAAGTTTATAAATAGTCTGAAAAACCTTAAATAAAATGAAAATAATTTGTGTTGTGGGAGCGAGGCCTAATTTTGTTAAAATTGCGCCTTTGCTTAAAGAAATGAAGAAACATTCTGAAATTCAGTCTGTTTTAGTTCACACAGGTCAGCATTATGATGTTAATATGAGCGATGCTTTCTTTCAGGATTTGGAAATTCCTGCTCCCGACTACAATTTAGGAGTTGGTTCAGGTTCTCATTCTGAACAAACTGCCAAGATTATGATTGAATTTGAAAAGATCTGTTTGAAAGAAAAACCAGACCTGGTCGTTGTGGTTGGCGATGTCAATTCCACAATTGCTTGTGCCTTAGTTGCAAAAAAGATGCTTATCAAGGTCGCGCATGTTGAAGCGGGCTTGCGTAGCTTTGATATGTCCATGCCTGAAGAAATAAACAGGATTTTGACAGATGCAATCTCGGATTATTTGTTTGTTTCAGAAGAAAGCGGGGTTCAAAACTTAAAAAAAGAGGGAATTAATGGAAATAAACTCTTTTTTGTTGGGAATGTGATGATTGATTCTTTATTGCAGAATTATGATAAGATTCAAAAAAATGAAATAACTAAAAAACTAGGTCTTAAAGATAAAGCATATGCAGTTTTGACTTTGCACAGGCCAAGTAATGTTGATAATAAGGAAATCCTTTCAAGATTGTTGAATTGTTTTGATAAAATTCCAAAAAAAATAAAGATTGTTTGGCCCATTCATCCAAGAACTCGAAATAACCTTGAACAATTTGGATTAAAGACAAAAGTAGAAAATATGAAGAATATTCTTCTGACCGAACCATTAAGTTATTTGAATTTTCTGTCTCTTATATCACATTCAGCATTTGTATTGACGGATTCCGGAGGCATTCAGGAAGAGACCACCTTTTTGAAGATTCCGTGCATCACATTAAGAGAAAATACTGAAAGACCTTCAACTATCACCATAGGTTCAAATGTTCTTGTTGGCAATGATGAAAAAGTCATATTAAAACAGATTAATAATATTCTAGGAGGCACAAAAAAGGATAGTCTAATTCCTCCGCTCTGGGACGGCCAAACATCAGAGCGAATTATTCGCTGTCTTTTGGAACAGATGAAATCATGAAAATCAGGATTGCTTTCTTAATGAAACCCACCTCAGGTATTGGTGGCGGCGATAGGAAATTTATGGTATATTACAAATATTTGAATCATGATTATTTTGATAAGTATTTTTTATTTTTGGGAGAAAATAAGAAAATAATAGATAAAAATGAGAGTATCTTTTTTATCGCTGAACAGAATTTAAATAATTTTATAAGTAAATACAATATTGATTTTCTTTATCTCGCCGTTCCAATTAAAAAAAATACGTATACTGCATTAAGAAATGATCTTTTTTTCATTAAAAATGTCAATTTCACAGAAGTATATGACTGTGATAAACGAGTTATCAATTTCATTATCAGCAAGACCGATTATTATAAGCTAAAATACATACATAAGACACTTGTTAATTCACATGTCGTTTATAATCCGATTCCAGTTGATAAATGGGCTGGTTTATGCAATAAGAACGGCTCTTTTAGGCAGAAATTTGATGATAAAAGATTCATTATAGGCCGACTGGGAAGATCCGAACCCACAAAGTGGAATTTTCTGATAATAAAAACTTTAAAACTTCTGGATAAAAAGAAAAATTACAAGTATGGTTTTATCTTCGCAGGGATGCCAAAGCTGTACCGGATAGCTCTACGATTGACATTAAGCCAAAAAATGCTGCAAAGCATTCTTTTTTTGCCTGAACTACGAGAGGATAAAGATATTGCTGATTTTTACAATTCAATCGATTTGTTTTGGCAAACATCCTATATCGGTGAGAGTTTTGGTAATGTAATCGCTGAAGCGTTTTGTTTTAAAGTACCAGTGATGACTGATTTCAAGAATTTTTTTAGAAAAGATGGTTCAGTAGATAAAAAATGGTATAATGCACAGTCTGAATTGGTTGACCATAATCTAAATGGGGCGTACTGCAACTATCCTTCAAAAATAGTAGAATTCATTGAACAAGCAAACAAAAAACAATTGGAAAATTTGGGGAAGAATGGTTATAAGAAGGTCTTAAAAAATTATGATGCGAGATTGGCCGGATTGACTATGGCAAAGATATTATATGAATATTTGAGAAAATATAAGAAAATCGGAAAAGATGATAAATTTGAAAGCTTAGTTCAAATTCCTTCAGAAAAAGAAGTAGAAAAATATGAACAAGAATACAAAAGAAGATTATCCCTCGAAATAAATAAAAATAAGATTTCTACCATAGAACTCACCGCTTATAAATTCCAGGAAAAATGTTGGAATTATATAGAATTCATTTATATTGTGATAAGGTTTTTATTGAGGAAAATAAAAATAGATTTGGAAGGATGCAACCATGATAAAACATCTTAAGCAGTATTACAGGGATATAAAGGCCATATTTAGACAGCACTCTTTTTCAAAATTGAAACTATTCTTGATCTATAATAGGTTATGTATTAAAAATGTTTTAATGACAAAAATATTCAGAATAAAGACTCATCAGGAAAAAGTATTAGGATATAAAATAGAATATGATAATTTCAACTCGTTTTTTGCAATGTTCAGCGAGATTTTCCTGCATGAAATCTATGCATTTGACAAGAAAGTAAAAAATCCTGTAATAGTGGATTGTGGAGCGAATATTGGTCTTGCAACGATTTATTTTAAATATAAATTTCCAGATGCAAAAGTGCTTTGTTTTGAGCCTGATAAAGAGACATTCCAATTATTAAAAAAGAATATTGAAGACAATCAACTGAAGGATATTGAGCTGCATAATGTTGCATTGAGCGACAAAAAGGAGCAGCTGAAGTTTTTTTCATTCAATGATTTTAAAGGTGGTCCTGGCAATACAATCGATCCACAGTTTGTCAATTTTAATAATGTCAAGGAATATATCATTCCGGCTGAACCTTTGAGCTCGTTCAAGCTGGATAAAATAGATATTTTAAAGATTGATGTGGAAGGTGCTGAGCGAAGAATAATACAAGATTTGTCAAAAAACAATATGCTTGATAAGGTTGATATTATACATCTTGAATATCATTATAATTTTGATACAAAAGAAAACAGACTTTCTGAAATCTTGGCTCATCTTGAGAATTCTCGCTTTCATTTTTTAATAAATCCTGATACTTTGATTGAGGACAAAGTTGAACTGCGGGAATACTTAAAAATTAAAAGATATGTGTTAATCATTACGTGTTTCAAATAAAATGTGCGGAATTTTCGGGATAATAGGCGGAGAGAAGGCGAATAAACGTGTGCTTCTGGAAGCTATGAAAATAATGAAGCACAGAGGACCTGATGCCTCAGATTTTTGGATTTCTGATAATGGAAAGATTGGTTTTTCACAAACCCGATTGTCCATAGTTGATCTAGACAAGCGCGCCAATCAACCCATGTTCTTAGATAAAGGCAACCTTGTCCTTATTTTTAATGGCGAAAT
>CAYUHB010000002.1:0-12968 GCA_964444355.1 uncultured Methanosarcinales archaeon | reverse complement strand
TCCAGCCTATGGCTTTGCGCTTAAAACTATCTTGTAGAGTACAAATGAACATTTGGTCATTAAAGAGCGCAAGAAATTCCTTATGGGTTATTTTCAAATTAGGATTTTTATCAGCAAATTCTTCCAATTTATCATAATGTATCCTAAGCTGTTCTTCTTTATCAAAACATTTTCTTGTGCAATAATTGCCGAAATACCAATGGACAATATGCTTTATTGGATACGCTTTTTTTTCAGTATCGCTCATATTCAAATCATCTCATTCTGCTTTATTGTTTCAGCTAAATTATTCTACAAATTTCCAAAACTCGTGTTTCCTGTTTTGTTCTTTGAGAAGTTTTTCTTCTTTATCCCTATTGTCTTCATCCGTCTGCTCCCAACGTAATCCAGCATATATCTCTGCCATCAGATAGCGTATGCCTTGGTTATCGCAGGGATTTAGCTTTAACAATTGCATAAATAATTCTTTTGCCTGTTCTGGCTTTCCCTCTCTCCACAGTACAAGTCCAAGATAATGTATTGCCCGGAGGTATTGCCTATTTTCCAGAATGCCCCATTCTACATGTTTAGGAAATTTTTTATTGAAGTGTTTTTCAGTAAGTTCGTATGCTTTTTGGAAATATTCTTTTGATTTCACAAAATTATTCTCAAAATAAACTGTTCCCAGGCCGTTCCATGCTTCAACATAGGTATTATCCATCGTTAATGCTTTTTTAAAGCAACTAATGGCTTTTTCCGGTTTGCCGCTCTCAAGCCAGTCACAGCCGTCATAGTAATAGTCTTCCTTGGTCTTTTTTGATGGTGCAAAAAATAATTGTTCTGCAACGGCTTGGTTTCTTGCAGTTATGAGCCCATTTTCGAGCATAACCATTTGTTTCAATGGGTTGCCTTCTGCAATCTCTTTTCTGCAGAATCGGTCATCCCATAGTTTTATATTAAGCGTCTGCTTGATTTCTGTTGCATTATTACTGATAGTTTTGCCTCTGACCTCGAATAATTCTGCAAGTCCTTTTTGAGTCCATTTTTTATCATGCTCCCACAGGTAATTATCCGAGGAATAACGCCATAAGATAGAAGCGGCTAATACTGCGGAATCAGAATTTAGTCTGCCGTTCTTTTTTTTCCAATACGCTTTCCATAAGTTCAAGAGAAGTTTACAATCTTCCTCAGTATAAGACAACAGTTCTTTTTTGCTTAATAATAGATCTGCTACTTCCTCATATTTAGTATTATCCATCTTGCTCAACTTGGTTCAAGCAGCCATTTCCATACTGGTTTAACTATTATTTTTTTCCCGTCTATTAAAAATTTATCGTCTTGATTGTATGTCAAAATTAAGCCTTCTTTTATTTTAAATGTTTTTAAGGCAGTCAGCAGGCCTTTTATTTCTCTGCCCTTAGTCTCTTCATTGAAATCAAAACAAACCTGAATTGCCTGACTGATTTTATTTTCTTCTTTAACTATAAAATCGCATTCGCCATTTTTTTGAAAGTAAAAAATATCTTTAAATTTTCTTCTTAAGCCTAAAAATACCATGTTTTCAAGCATTTTGCCTTTATCTTTTGAAAAAGAAGCAGAATTAGTATAAGAAAAGCCATTGTCTATTGAATAAACTTTTTTAGGGTTTATTTGCTGCTGTTTATATGAGTAGCTGAAACAAGGTATGCTAAAAATCAGATAGGCATTTTCAAAGAAACTGATGTAATCAATAACACTTTGTACTGATTTAATGTTAAACATTTTTTTTATAGAATTATAAGAAAAAGCTTTTCCAATATTGCTAATCAGATAAATTGCAATTTTATTCAGAATGTGCGTATTTTTTATTCCAAATCGGACTGCAATGTCTTTCATTACTATGTCTGAAAGTAACTCATGCAAAATTGAGGGGTCCTCTTTCTTGAGGAATTCAGGAAAACCGCCTTTTGAAAAATAATCATTAAACGAGTTTATAGATGCGCTGGTTCTTTTCATGCTGATAAATTCTCTGAAGGAGAAAGGAAACATCTCCATTTGAAGGTGCCGGCCCGTCAGTCTTGTGCCCAGTTCCCTGCTTAATAATGCGGCATTGGAGCCGGTTATGACTACTTTTTCTTTTTTATCGACTAAGTACCGTATGAATTTCTCCCATTTTGGGATGTTCTGTATTTCATCAAAAAAATAGACGCCATTATCGCCGTAGAGTTCCTTCATGAGAATCTCGACTTTGTTAAAATCGGACAAGTCAAATCCTTCCAAACGGGGATCTTCGAGATTTAGATAATAGCCTTTTTTCTGTTTTTTAAGCAGTTGGTTTAAAAATGTGCTTTTTCCGCATCTTCTGACTCCGGTGATTATTATGGCAAAAGAGTCCATAATCTTTACTTTGCTTTCCCCCTCGCGAATGGTTCCAGGCTCTAATTTATCCAAAGATGCTCTTTGAGCGAATATGACTTCTTTTAGTGTTTCTTGGTCTATCATGTTATCGCTGATAAGAAAGTAGAGTATATAAAGGTTTCTATTACCAATAGAAGATATCTTCTATTCACAATAGAAAGAAGACTTACCCCTACATTTCCATTAAAATTGCAATATTTTCGCATTTGTATGGGTAAGCTGGTATATCCCCTTTCGCGCCTACAGTAAAATTCTTAGAAATCAAAAACTGCATCCTGGTTTTAAGAAAGCAAAACTTGAAATAACAGAAGGCCATTAAACACCGGTACTATTCAGTTTCCTGTTCGGCGGTTTTGGATCGATAATCTGTACTTACCCTCTACATTTTAAAAATTGATTGTATAGGGTAAAGGTATCTACTTGACTTATTTGTAGACACCTACGCCAAACCCCTGTGCGGGGATTATAAGAAGTTATTCCAATACGTTTCGATTAGTTCTATCGCTAGGAATTCTATGAGTTTCTTATAATGTGGTGGAGTAATCTCAGTCAAATCTGCATGGTCTGCCTTGCTTAATGCGTCGAGATATGCTGCGCGGTTGCGTTTGCGCACAATAAGCGGTGGATATTTTGATCGTAATAGGATTGCATTGAGCAGCATTCTTCCTGTGCGGCCGTTTCCGTCAAAGAAAGGGTGTATTTTCTCAAATTTATGGTGAAAAATTCCTCCGAGCGCAAGAGGGTGCAATTTTGCGATATTTTTGTTGTATAAATGCAGTAAAAGATTCATATCTGTCTTGACATATTGCGCGGGTGTTGACGCAAAATGCGCGTGAATGACGTGAACATCTTCAGTTCGTTATCCTATTCTTGCATCGATATTTTTCATCAGTTCACTATGGATTTTAATGCTTGTTTCATACGATGGCTCGGGAAGATCATTGATAATATTAAAAAAGACGCGTTCTGTGTTCTGTACATCATAAATCTCTCGCAGGGTTTTATTTTTTGGTGTCAGCTGTTCTAAAAGAAGTCTTTCTGCTTCTTTAAGCGTAATGGTATTGCCCTCAATGCTTGTTGTGTTGAATGCAAACTCGATGCTGAATTTTTGGAAATAGTCTTTCTTGGTTGCAGAATCTCTTTTCTGGAATACGTTCTGCCAATGCAAACGGCAGGCTTCTACTTGTTCGAGTAATGATTTATCAATGAAGGGCGTACTTTTTAATTTTAGTGTCTGCGCCTGTTTAAGCCAGGTGTTTGATTCCAGAAAGCGGCCAATTGTTTTGTACGCTGTGCGAACGACTTTAGCAGGCAATTTTTCCAGCGAAGCCCGCACTTCGTCAATAGTCCCGCCTAGATACGCCACGTCTTTTGCAATAATCCTTTTGCCCTGCCTTTTGGAAACGCGCAAGTAATAATACTCGTTGCCGCCAATGGTTTTCTTATAAATATAAGCCATACCCCGCTAGAAAGCAGAGGTAATATATAAATCTTACCCTCTACTTTTAAAAAACATATTGTAGAGGGTAAATGACGCTTGCATGCATATAAGTGCGTTCTATTGTCAATAGACAATAGTTTCTATTCATAATAGAAAAAATTATCAACCAGTTGCTTACCCTCTACATTTAAAGAAGAGAATGTAGAGGGTAGAATATCGTTGCCCCTACACTTCTGTTAAAACTGCTATATTCTCATATTTGTAGGGATAAGCCAATATATCCACTTTCGCGCCTGCAAGAAGACACAAAAGAAAAAAATAAAAAAATTTATTTTTCCATGAAGTGGTGTATTGCCATCAGGATGAACACGATGGAAAATACTGGCAGTGCCCATGCTTTCTCTGCGTACCACGCGTAAAGCCCGATTAAACCACCTATTAACTGTATTGCTCCGAGAATTTTTGCATTCATATATATCACCTCTTTTGGTTAGTTTGTTCTGTTGTTTTATAAATATTTACTTTGTTTTCATTACCCAGGCGCCGTCCCAGTCTTGAGGCGGTTCTTTCTTGAACGTCTCGCATCTTTGTATGAACTCCTTTGAAGAAAAGTCATCCAGTTTTTCAAACTCTTTTATTGCCTCGTTCCATTTCTGTGATAAATAGAGTGCTAGTCCTTTTTCGTAGATTTCTGTTTTTTCTTTCTGTTTTTCAGTTAATTCTTCTGTTTTGCAAATCAGTTCATAAACATAGATTGGTTTTTTCTTTCCTTTTACTGCAACTAAATCAAGTTTCCTTGTTGCAAACTTATCATTTATCTCTTTGTGCGTGAACTCGCTTATTATGATGCACACTCCGTATGCTTTTGTCAGCCCTTCAAGTCTTGAGCCTAAATTAATAGTGTCTCCCATTGCTGTATAATCGAATCTTTCATAAGAGCCCATGTTTCCTATTACTGCTGGTCCTGTGTTCAGGCCTATTCCTATTTTTATTTCCGGATATTTTTCCTGCGTCCATTTGACATTAAGTTCTTTCAGTTTTTTTATCATTTCAAGTGCTGTTAAACACGCCAATTCTGCGTGGTTTGTTTTCTTGATAGGCGCTCCCCAGAACGCCATTATCGCGTCACCTATGAACTTGTCAACCACTCCTTCGTGTTTCATTACTATGTCAGTCATTGCAGTCAAATACTCGTTTAGTATGTGCACGAGTTTTTCCGGCGTCAACTGCTCGGATATTGTTGTGAATCCTCTGATGTCTGAGAAGAAAATTGTTATCTCTTCTCTTTCCCCTCCCAGTTTTAGTTTCTCGGGGTTTTTCATCAGTTCATCAATGACTGCGGGCGAGACGTATTTGGAGAATGCTCCGAGTGTTTTTTCTCTTTCCTTTTTTTCAGCATAATATGAGTAAATTACTTCAAATGTGTATGTGAAAAGGATTGAAAGAGGCGCATATACAAGGTTCATTATTATTCCAAAATCAAATGCGTAAATTGAAAGAAAGACATATCCAACTATCAGCACAGGCACTGCTATTGTTGTTATTTTTATTCCTGATTTGATGAGCAGCGAGATTATTATTGCTGATGTTAATATTGCCAGTATTACTGTCCATTTTGGCTGTTCTGAAAGAAAGTCTTTGTTTATGATTGTCTGGATTGTGTTTGCGTGTATTTCCACTCCGGGCATTGCTTTTCCTTTTGATGTGGGCACGAAGTAGTCGTCATGCAGGTCCGGAGAGGTAGATCCCACCAAAACCAGTTTGTCTTTGAACTCTTCTGGCGGTATCCTGTCGTTGTAAACGTCTGTCAGAGAGTAATACTTGTAGCTTCCTGGCGGTCCTGCGAAGTTTACGAGAAATCTTGCTGGTTTTTCTGCAATTTCTTTTTTCCAGTAGTTTTTGTATGTCGTGTATGCGAAGTTGTCGTATTCGTCGCTTATGTCCATGTTTACTGCTCTTGTTACTCCGTCTTTGTCTGTTACTATGTTGACGTATCCTGTTTGTGCTTTCTCAAGTCCTGGTGCCGGCTTCAAAAGTCTTTTTCCGATGATTCTTCCGTTTTCTTTTGCAAAGCTCGTGTATTCTACTGGTATTATGACTTTTTCAGATAGTGTTTCTCCAAGAATTTTGTCTTGTTCTGTTGGCTCGAAAAATGCCACGTCCATTGCTATTGTTTTGCTTTGGTTCAGTTTTTTTATTGTTTCAGCAAACACTTCCCTGTTCCACGGCCATCTTCCTATTTCCTGCAGGCTGTTGTCATCTATTGCAACTATTATGGTGGAGTCGAGCGGTGTTTTTCCGCCGTAAAGGTTGTCGCTTAGTTTTAGCTGTATGTTCGAGAATAATCCTGAGTAAAACAACAAAGAAAGAATAAGAGTGCATGCTATCGCTATCAGCATGCAGTTTTTTGTTTTTATTGTATTCATTGAATTTCTTTTATTTTCTTGTTTATCTCTATTATTTTTTCTGTGAACTCCTTTATTTTGTAGACTGAAGCTATTTTTACTGGCGACTTTTGTATCGCTTCATTGAGGTCGTATTCTCCTCTGTCTGCTTTCTCAAGCTGTTCTTTTATCTGTTCGTCTGTTATCTGATATTTGTTCTTCATCTGTTGTGCCAGTATTGGGTGTTTTTCCACTTCTTTCATTCTTAGTATTTTTAGTGATATGATTGTTTTCTCCATCTGTCTGGCGACTTCTGCCTTGTCTTCTGCTGTTAGTTCTTCTATTGTAAGTTTTCCTTCTTTTATGACTGCTTTTTGTCCTTCTTTCAGATTATATTTCTCCCCTTGGTATGTTACCTCTACATCGCTTTCTCCTGCGAGTATTTCATCCATTTTTACTCCGAAGAAAGTTCCTCTGACTGTTGCGACTGTTGTTGGTGTTTCTATGCTTAGTTCTTCTACTCCTGTGAGTCCTGTGAATTTGTTCCAGGTTGTTCCGCTGTTTTGGGTTACTTTGATGTGTTTTTCAGAAAGATCTTTTATGTAGACTTCTGTTTCCGGTTCAAGGTTTATTATGACGCTTTCCTGAAGGACTACTGCTGCTTCTGATTCCTGCATTGTTTTAACGTGGTCGTTTAGTGCAAGTTTCTGTCCGTCTTTTGCAGGCGTGTATCCATTTCCCTGGTCTGCTTGCACCTCTCCTTTGAATATGTTGAGGAATGCTTTTGTTGTCGGGCTTCCTGTTGCTGTATAATAAGCGAATCCTCCTACTGACAGCAATACTACTATTGTTCCTATAATTGTGTACATTATTATTGATTTTGCCATTTTCCCACCTCTGGCTCCCTGTTTTTCTCTTTCTTTTTTAAATGTTGTCAGATTGCTTGCTTTATCGCCTATAAAATTATGAACTGTGTGCGAAAGCGTTAGCTTTATAAAGCCTTTATTTAGTTCTGACTCTTAAGTAGTGATGAAGATGAATGACCAAAAAAGCGCTCTGTATATTGCTGATTTCGCAAGCCAAATCTATAAAGTTGAAAGATTGCATTCTGAGCGTGAAAGATTTGCAGAAATTGTTGAAAGAGAGATGGCTGCAAGAAAGCTGAAAATTAATGGGGATGAAAGAGAGAATGACCCTGTTGATATGTTCTTGTGCAGCAGGCTGTTTCTTTTTTCTGCAATGACTGGAGTCGCTCCTATTTATGAGCGCCCTAATGAAAATCCAGTGCGCCTCTGTCCTGGAAAGCCTGAAAGACTGCATTTGCTTCGAATTAGAGGCTCTTGTTCGGAACTTTGGCCTGATGAGAATTTATATCGTGTCTTCATGGAAAGCCTTAGGGGAAAAAGGCATGGGCTTCCTGGCTATAAGCAGAATATTAACGAGCTTGGCATGACCTTTGAGGTTATTGAGTATCAGGGTCATCCTGTTACTTATGATGCTTGGGTTAAATATAATGGTGACCGGCTTCACCCTACTGATAATACTGTTTCTGTTAAAGGGCCGCCTCCTTCACGGCTGTCAAGAACGATATGTAAAAGGGTTAACACTAAGATATTGGAAATTTAGACCTTTTCCAGGAATTCTTTCACAATCCTTGTTGCCCTGACGTCGTCTTCGTTGTAGTCAAGGATTCTCTGCATTAATTCTTTTTCTTTTGTTTCAAGGAATTGTAAATATAACACGATGCTTTCCTGCGCGTCTGCCATTCCTCTGTATTTGAAGCCAAGGAACTTAGAGACTTCTTTCAATGACATGGTTAGTGTTGGCAGTATTACTGATTTTTTCAGCACGTACAAAACATCTATCATGTTTTTCAGTATGTTGCGCATGTCAGCTTTGTATTTTTGTCCCAGTGCTGTCATGTGTGTTCTTTCATATGGTCCGTAATGGTATATCGGAATATCCTGATATTTTTTCATGAACGCCAAGAAATCGTTTATCATTCTTCCTTCGTCTGCGAGGTTTTCTGCAATGAATGTCTTGTAGTGTGCTCCTGTTTTGTCTTTTATCAGCAGTCCCACCAAATAATCAACTTTTACCATGCCTTCTTCTGTTTCCATTTCGTCTGTGCCTTCGAAGTCAAGGAATATTTCTGTTTCTGATTTTGGCAGTTTGGGTTTTGAAATCACTGTTGGCTTTTTGTCCGCCCACGCCTGTGCGTAAAGCTTGATTTTTTCCAGTGTTGCTGGCGTGATGTCAAGCTCTATTGGCTGGCTTGCTAATTGCTGTACGGTTGTTATTCCCATTTCGTTTAATTTCTTCTTAAGAGCGCGTCCTATGTTTGGCACGATTGAGATGTCTTCCTGTTCTATTGCCGTCCTGTTGCAGTATGCTTCCCAGGGCCATTTGCAGGATTTTGCTGTTGGTGTGACTTTTTTTCCGTTGAATATTTCTTTTATGTCTGCAAGTATCTGCATTAGTTCTTCTTCGTACTTTTCGTATTCATACTCAAATTCTTTTTGCTCCCGGTTAATCAAATAGAATTTTTTTGGAGTGTAACCTTGTATTTTTCCCAGCACGTAATTATAGAATGCTGTCTGCATTATGTATTCGTGTTTGATGTTTTTCGCGCTTTTGATTTCTTTGACGATGTAGTGGTGCTTTCCGAAAACGCTGTCATGTGCCTTGCTTTTTTGCAGTACGTCTGTTATGCCGTAAATTTCTTCTGGCAGGTAGAATATGGGCGCTCCTGTCATTGTTTTGGTGCCTTTTTTGCATTCATCGAGTATTTGCCCGAATGCTTTTTCAAATGAAATCAGCGGCACCTGCACTGCGTCAGCGAACATGGTTTCCCTGACTTTTTTCTCGTGGTCTATTCCTCTTTCGAACAGCAGGTGCATGTATTTGTTTTCCGGCTCTCTTTCTTCTGGTGGCGCGAATGCGTCGCACCATACTATGAAGGGGTTTATCACGTATTTTACTACGGTGTGTCCTGTTATTGTGAACTTGCTTCTGTGCTTTCCTGCTGTGCATTTGTCGAATAGTTGTTGCATGATTCTCCTCCGCGCTGCCCAAAGCCCGCTTTGGGTGAATTTTTCCTCCCCTTGCCTGCGCAGGGGAGAAAAATTCAGTCCGCAGGACCAGCGCGATTATAATGTACAGAGATTCGCAGGGTTTATAAACAATTACTTCCTTTAAGAGTTTGAAAAGAGGATGAAGCACCAGTTATTGATATTTGCAAGTATTGGCATTATTGTATTTTTCGCGCTTTTGAATATTGATATTCCTGCTCTTGGCGGTCATTCTTTGACAGGTCAGGTTGTTGAGGAGCCTGAAGCGTATCCTTTTACTTTGAATGATGTTGTTAAGGATTTTTTTGTTGTAAGTTATGTTGATTTTCCTTCAGGCGGCTGCGGCGATGTTGTTGCAAGCCTGTATGAGAATATTTTTATGAGGTCTTTGGACGCCACTACTGGTTTTGCTACCACTGGTGTTGACCGTCTTGCAACGATTAATTTTGTGATTGACAGGACTGAGCGTTTGGGCACTCTTGATATGATGACGAAATCCAATGATGGCGAGAATGCTGTTTTGAATGTCAATGCTGAGGCTGTTGTTAATATTCCGAAGCAGTCGCGTTCAACTTTTGTGGTTATGGACTTGTATGGCACTCATACTGATAGGTTTTATGTTACAAAAGGCAGGTTTTCCATTCCTTCTCTGGATTGTTCTTTTATTACAAGAAATGATCAGACTGTTTGTGACTGCCAGGTTCATTCAATTACTGGCATTGCTGTTGCCGGGATTACTTCTCCCACTCCTCCTCCGGAAGTTTATGAATTCCTGCAGAAGCGCACTGATATTGGCACTACAGTCAGATGAATAATGCTGACAAGCATCCGGACTACCGTAAAATGTATTCTATCATTAAGAAATTGTTTGAGAAGACTGAGCATTTCAAGCACGGTCCTTATGATGAGACTTTTTTCACAACAAGAGTTTATGAGACTGCTAAAGAGCTTATAAAACATTTTCTTGGGTGTCATAAAGAGGAAGTTCTTGTTGCTTCTGTTCTTCATGATGTTGGCAAGTCAAGGCTTGATTCAAGTAAGTTGATTAAGGATTTTAAGAAATTGGAGTCTGGCGAGCACGAGTGGAAAAAGCATGCTCGTCTTGGTGTTCCTATTGCGAAAAAAATATTGAAGCAGTTGGGTCATTCCAGTGAATTCATCAAAAATGTTTGTTTTCTTGTTGCTAATCACGATAACCGGAATATGAAGAATCCGTCTATTGACCTGCAGATTGTTCAGGATGCTGATTTGATTGGCGATTGGGGCTTTTCAGGCTTTATCCGCCCATTCCTGTACTGCGGGAAGTTTCCTCACCAGTCTGTTTTTAGCGCGATTGAATACTCAAAAAACCCGGCTGATGCAACTAAATTATTCGGCTTGATTAATCTTGATGTTTCCAGAAAGATTGCAAGGAAAAGGTTGAAACTGCAGGATAAACTTCTGAAAAAGCTTTGTGGGGAAGTTGAGAGCGATTTGCTTGAGTAACCCTTATATACTCGTTTTCATTTATTAGTGGTAAAATGACGGAGTTTTGCAATGTCCGACCGACCAGCTGAAGAGAGTCTTGCGATTAAGAATATTGAGCGTATTCTTGCTTCTTTTAAGGATAAGTTTGCCCGTAGTGGTGCTCTTGTCTGGGAACCTGCGGAATGCGAATCAGCTGCAAGGGATATCGCGCTTGTCGCACAGAAAGTTGAGGATTTGTCTGCTTTTGTTTATGCCATGGACCTGGTTGGTTTGGCTGCTGCTGTTGTGCAGGATTCTGAAAAGGGGCAGGCAGTTCATCCGCTGGTTAACCCGGCTTATTGTAGTTTGACTGGTTATACTTCAGAAGAGTTGGAGGGTGTTTCTTTGAATAGGATTGGCTTGATGAAAGATTTTGCTGTTTTGCCTCAAAAGACTCCTGGAGGAAAATTTTTTGAGATGGTGATAAGGACCAAAAGCGGGGAAGAGGTTCCTGTCGAGATGGGGCTGGTTGAGCGTTCATATAACGGTGCTCCTGCCAAGGTTATTTACTTGTTGGACATCCATAGAAGGAAAAAGCTGGAGAAGGAAAAAGAGGAGTTGCGCCGTAATCTGGAAAATGCTCAGAGGGAGCGGGATATTGATAGGGCGGTTATTGGCGCGATGGTTGAACGTAATACGATAATTGGTCATGATATGGGCACTCCTATTACTGCTCTTTCGCCTTTGGTTGAAATTCCGCGTGATAAAATCCCTGATGACGTGTATGAAGGTATGAAGGCGGGCTATCTTCGTTTGTGTGAGTATCAGCAAAGTCTCTTGAACTGCAGAAAAGGAAGGTCGACAGACGAGATTTTTATTGGTGATGTTAAGGTGCTCGTGTCTGATGCTGCTGCTCTTTGCGTTTCAAAATATAATGCCGCAGGAGTTCGTCTGGACTGCGATATTGCTGATGATTGTAAAATTAAGGTTAGAAAAACAGGATTTACTAGCACTTTACAGAACCTGCTTGATAATGCGCTTGAAGCTGTGCAGGATGCTGAAAAAGAGATTGGTTTGTCTGTGAAGAGGGTTTCTATTAAATGTAGCCGGGATGCAGAGGCGGTGGTTTTGAGTGTTAGTGATACTGGAATTGGAATGACTGCTGAGGACCTTTCTGGGTTGTTCAAGGGTATTTCCAAGAAGGTAAAGGGGCGGATTTCCGGTATTGGTTTGCTTGGAGTTTATAGTTATGTTCTGGAAAACAATGGTGAAATTCGTGCTGAAAGCGACGGTATTGGCAAGGGTGCAACTTTTTATCTGAAGTTTCCTTATGCTCAACAGCAACCTTTATAAATAAATAAACTACTCACCTATATAATAAAAAGAGGTGCACGATATGAGATTTAACAAAAAGGCAGCTCTAGAGCTATCTATTACTGCGATTGTTGTTCTTATTATTGCTATTACGGTTCTCGGTTTGGGAATCGGCTTCATTAAGAAGCAGTTTGGTGCTGGTACCCAGCTTGTTGAGAAAGAACTGTCTAATATCAAAGAGCAGTTGAAAGAACAAGTGCGAACCGGCGGTGAACTGCTTGTCTTTTCTGTTCCTGAGCAGGTGGCTATTGGTAAGCCTCAGAGTGTTATGATTGGTGTGAGGAATACTGCTGCGAACGAGGAAGGTGATCGCGTGTGCTTCAGGGTTGAGATTAAGTGTATTAAGCCGTTTACTCCAGGTTCCGAATGTGTTTCTGATATGCCTGGTCCCGTTGCTGTTGGCGGTTATGATGTTGAATTAGGTGATTTTGTACCAAGTAGACACAACTGGTTCAAGAGTATTCTTGGCCAGTTTGACCTTAAGAATTTTGAAGGTGACGTTTATGATGCTGTGATGCTCGTAAGGAGTATTAAGCCGGATTCTTACCAAATGGAAATCAACGTTTATAAGGCTATTGATGACAAGGCTTGCGATGTTGGTCCTGATTTCAGCGACAAAGCTGCTGCATTGTACGCTAGCAAGACTTTCATCTTGAACGTGGTGTGAAAATGGATAAGATTAAGCGTCGTTTGGCTGGACATGAGGAATTTGAGATTATGAGGCTGGTGCTTGACAAGTTTCTTTGGATTGGCACTGCTTTGCTTGGCTGGGGTTTGTACCAGAGCATTGCTGTCGACTACAAGGATGGCTTCTGGTTCATTCTTGCAGGAGCGCTTATTATGCTCGTGTTCGGCTGGATTATTGTCAGGGAATTC
>CAYUHB010000001.1:1331-13962 GCA_964444355.1 uncultured Methanosarcinales archaeon | reverse complement strand
ACCAGTAATCTTATTGGTAGTAGCAATAGGAATGCTGTACAACCACTACAAGAAATAAATCGTTATTCTGTTATCACTTGTCGGTAGTACAATTTAGAAAGATTTAAATACTATGAGTGCATCTGACGAATTATGTCTGAGCAAAAAGATGACCTTGAACGAAGAATTCAAGGCGATATTCAGCAAGAAATAATACTAACAACCACTAGAGAGTCAAGGCCGTATTCTTTGATATTATTTGACATAGATCATTTTAAGGCTTTTAATGACCTTTATTCGTATCCGCAAGGCGATGAGGTTCTCAACGGCATACGTCACATTCTTGGACAAATGCATACACAAAGAAATTTTGTCGGAGTTTATGGAAATTACGGCGGAGATGAATTCCTCATTGCGCTTCCAGCAACATCGATTGATGAAGCGGTCTCTGTGGCCACAAAACTGCAAGAGACGGTTGCTAAACATCCTTTTGAAGATATATCAACCCATACTGCATTTCACGAAATCGTTTCTTTGTCATTAGGCATCAGCATGATAGACTTGCTAAAGTATTTTGGCACGCCAGACCCAGAAGGTTCATCGAGGGCTGCCTTTGATACACTTCTAAAACAAAGCAATATCGCTTTGGACTATGGAAAGGTGCTTGGTGGAGGCATGGTCCACAAATTCCATGAGTTTTTAGATAGGGAGTGGAACAGAGTGAAAGAATTCCGTAAAGTATACTTTACAGCCCCTTTCAGTCCTCAATCTATTGACAGACTAAAAACTCTACCGCTTTCTCTCGATTTAAGAGCGCACATGACAGAAGATTTCTCATACCTTCAAACACGGCTACAACCGCAAGATACGCGTATTCTAGCAAACTTTGCGGACAGAGCATACCGCAAGCATATTTTGACATACGTTGGAGATAAAGATTTACTTATTTCTTCCTTGCAGCAAGCTGTGAATCAATGATGTTCCAGAAGTGATAACGCGATAAGAATGTAAAATAGTCCCCTTCACGTTCTTGATAACCCCGCAAGCCGCTAAATTTATCACGAATCAGGGCGGACGTCTCAGTATCATACTCGCCACGAACAAATAATGCTCCCCTATATTCCTCAACAGGACCGTAACCTCTTCCTTGCAGAAGGCCGTTTAAGGTCGTCTTAAAAGAGTCCGCATCCGCACACTTATCAGCTATATCAAGAACTACAAAAGCTTTCCATATCCTGCCCTTTTGCAGGGCATGAAACACTTTCACGTCCCTATCAACTGCTGTGCTCATAACTAATATATAGTCTTCAGAATATAAATAACTTTCGCAAATCACTTGTGACCGTGACCGCCAAGATAAATATTTTTTAATTTTTCATTCTTTAATATTGACTTATCACCGTGCAAAGCAACATGACCCTCTTCTAAAACGTAAATGTGGTCAGCAATCTGGCAGGCAGCCTTGGCGTTCTGCTCAACCATAACAATAGCAGTGCCTTCCCTATTGATTTCCTGAATCTTCTCAAAGATTTCCTTCATAGTCTTAGGCGCAAGACCCAAACTTGGCTCATCCAACAACAAGACCTGAGGGTCCTGCATCAATCCTCGCGCAATAGCAAGCATCTGCTGCTGACCACCAGACAAGCTAAACGCATTCTGATTCAGCTTTTCCTTTAAGGCAGGAAAATGAGTAAGCACTTCAGCCATACGCTCCTTGACCAACTCGCCATCAGAGGACATAAACGCGCCCATCTCCAAGTTTTCTTTCACCGTGAGACCTGAGAAGACCTGCCTGCCCTGCGGAACAATAGAAATACCCATCTGAATACGCTCATAAGTAGGACAACGCGTAATATCCTTGCCCTTGTAAATAATCTGGCCACCATAAATATCACACAAGTTAAAAACACTCTTCAAAACAGTGCTTTTTCCAGCACCATTAGGACCAATAATAACAGTAATCTCATCAGGCTTGAACTCCAAATCAACACCAAACAAAATCTGCAGTTTACCATAACCAGACTCAAGCTTGTTGATTGTTAAAAAGCTCATTTTCCGAGATAAGCCTCCAGCACGCGCTTGTCAGACTGAACTTCCTTCGGAGTACCACGAGTCAAAACAGAACCCCCTGCCATAACAACAACCTCATCACTAATACTCATAACAAACTCCATATCATGCTCAATCAACAAAATAGTATCGCCCTCCTTCTTAAGATCCAGCAAAATCTGCTTAAGCTCACGACGAACAAAAGGATTAACGCCAGCAGTAGGCTCGTCCAACAACAATAACTTGTGAGGCTTCAGCAAAGCACGCGCAATCTCAAGCAGTCTCGTCTGACCATAACTCAAATCACTAGCACGAGTATCCAAACCAAGAGGAAAACGAACCTTGTGCAGGATAACCTTCAACTCCCTATCAGAACAATTCTTCGCAAGCAACAAATTATCACGCACAGACATATTCCTGAACAAACGCGCCTGCTGAAAAGTACGGCTGATGCCCAAACGAGCAATCATGTAAGGAGGCAAACCAGTAATCTCTTTACCACGCAGGAAAACACTGCCATGATCAGGCTTGATAATGCCACAAATCAAATTAAACAAAGTAGTCTTGCCAGCACCATTAGGACCAATCAAGCTCGTAATGGCATTTTCCTTAACAGTAAAAGAACATTCGTGAACAGCAAAAACACCACCAAAATGCTTATCCAGCTTCTGGATGCTAATCATGACAAGTCCACCTTCCCGCAAATGCCCCTTGGCTTGTAAATAAGGATTAACAACAAGATAAGCGCGAATATTATTTCTCTCATCGGGCCAAGTATAGAGCTTGGAAAACCGATAAAACGCAAAGGCTCAGGAATCAAGAACAAAATAAAAGTACCAATGGCAGCGCCCTTAACGCTAGCAAGACCGCCAACAATCAACATACTAAATAATAGGATTAAATCACCAAGACCAAAAATAGACGGGTCAATAAAAGTAATGTAGTGAGCAAACAAGCCACCACCAAGACCAGCAAAAAAAGCGCTAATGCCCAAAGCCAAAATCTTGTGCAGGAAAGTATCCTTTCCCAACATCTTGGCAGCCAACTCATCATCCCTCACAGCCTCACAAGTCTTGCCAAAACGAGACCTCGACAATTTCCAGAAAATCAAATAAGTAATGACTGCAATAATGAAAACAACAAGCAAAAAGGCATAATTACCGTGCACAATCTTAGGAATGCCAGGAATACCCAAAGCGCCCCTAGTCAAACCAGTCCAATTCCTTGCAACACTACCCATAATAAAAGCAAAACCCAAAGTAGCAAGAGCCAAATAATCACCCTTCAACCTCGTAGTAGGAAGGGCAAGCAACAAGCCAGAAACACCAGCAAACAAAGCACCAAGAAGCAAACTAAGCCAGATAGGAACACCATTCATAGCAAGCAAAGCACTAGCATAAGCACCAATACCAAAAAAACCAACATGACCAAGGTTGAGAAGACCAGTAAAACCAACAGCCCAATTCAAGCTAATAGTCAAAATACTGTAAATACAGACAAGAATCGCAAGATGAACAAGATAATTAATGAACGCCATCAGGCCTCCCTCACCTTAATGCCCAACAAACCAGAAGGGCGGAACAACAAGAAGATAAACAACAGCACAAACGCAATAGCATCCTTATAACCAGAAGGAAGCCACCAAATACCAATGTTTTCTACAAGACCAAGAATGAAAGAACCCAAAACACTACCCGGAACACTAGCAAGAGAACCAATAACAGCACCAGTAAAACCTTTTATAACTAACGAAACACCCATCTGCGGGTACAAGTTCTGCTCAATACCAATAAGAATGCCAGCAACACCTGCAAGGAAACTGCCAATAATAAACGTGTAAGTGTAAATCCTTTCAGGATTAATACCAACAGTCATAGCAACATCCTTATTATCAGCAACAGCACGCATAGCCTTGCCAAGCTTAGTCTTCTTCATCAACAACCACAACAACAACAGCAAAACAACAGAAACAACAATTATAATAACCTGAATCAAAGTAATCCTCGCGCCAAAAACATCAAAAACAGGATTAAAAGTCGGCACAGTCTTAACATCAGCACCCCAAACAGCCAATATCAAAGCATTCACCAAAAGCATCAAAGCAATACTCGCAATCAACAGAACAGCACCAGAAGCCTTACGCTTTCTCAAAGGCTTGTAAACAAGCCAATCCATCAAAACACCAGCAAAACAAGAACAAATCAATGTCAACAGGATAGCAAACCAGAAATTCAAGCCAAGATTAACAGCAAACGTGTACAACAAGTAAGCACCCAACGCGAGAACAGCACCGTGAGCGAAATGCATAAACTTGGTAACACTATATATCAAAGAAAAACCACTGGCAACCAAAGCGTAAATAGCACCAGCAATGATACCGTTAAGGATAAGCTGAACTGCGATTGCCATTCATTTCACCTGTTGCATGAGCTGTCTTACAGTATTAATAAATTCTTCTGCTGTCTTAACGGCTTTTTCAGCGTGATGAGCCTCGATATTAGGCGTAGTATTATAAGTAAATATTTCCCGAGCATCCCTTGCCTCATCATATTTTTCAGCATACTTGTGAGCTTCAGGCTGAAAGGATTCTACAGTTCTCTGAATAGAAAAAGTTGTTTCAAGAGTTTCCAAATACTCCTCATACAAGTGTTTCGCAAGCATCTTTGTCTTAACAAGATAATAAAGAACCAAATTATGAGTAATTGCGTGAACACCTCTAACCCTCTCACGAAGCTTTGTTTTATAAGCAAGAGCAAGATACGCGTGAACCACATAATACATAGCATAATACGCGGCTGCAACAACCTCGCTGTAATCAGCATAACCTGATCCAAGCCCTTTCCTTTTCTCCAAATCGCGGGATGCCTCATAAACGAGCTTAGCTGTCTGCAAGCGATTAAGACATTTATTCTCGTAAAAAACTGCAATCTGATTCGCCATCACGTCAGACAACTTCTTGAGACTTCCAGCCTGGACAAGCTCACGAACTGCCTTTTCAGCAATTTCCTCCCTTTTCTCAAAATCTCTCATTTTAAGCCCTGCAGGATTTGATAATAAGTTTCAGCATTATAAAGAATAATATGATGCTTCCTTGCCTCATTACCAACATTCAAAACATTCGGATTCCTAACCATCTCCAAAAAATCCTGCACATCAACTATAATAACATTTTTCTTGACCCTCGTATACTGCCTTGCAACAGTTTCAAGCGCATCATTTTTGGAGGCAATAACAAGAACGTCCAAATCAGAATCTTTAGCCTGAGTTCCCTTAGCATAACTACCAAAGACCAGCAAGACGAAAAAAGGAGTTCCTGCAGTACGAAGAACATCTTTCATATAAAGCGCAATCCAACGGTGCTTTTCAAAAAACGCTTCCCTCCTCTTCCTTTCAACATCAATAACAACGTTCAAGGGAGCCTGCTCATTCAGGCTAATCATCTGAGCAGGAGGAAGAGACTCCTTAACCAGCACGCCCCTCTTACACAAATCCTGAACATTATGATAAACAAGAGTGTAAGACTTTGAAAGACCCCTCGCAATACCCCGAATGGAAAACCTGCTGTCAGGCTCATCAAGCAACAACTTCAATATCCCCTCCTGCGTCCTTGTTATACTATCCATAGTATCAATTGATACTAATAACAGGTTAATAAAGGTTTCGGTGACTATCTTGCAGAGTCCAAATACCCAGGCTTAACGCCGAAACACTTTCTGACGGTATCAAGATACAAACCGTAAGGCCTGCCCAAAAAACCAGACATCGCAGTCAAACTAAGACATGCAGAGGCAATCTGATCCTGGTCAGCACCACAAACATAAAGCGTGCTAGCATAAAACGGCATCCAAAAAGAAGCAAAAGAAACAACGTCAGCCACAAACCTCCTGGTCCTGCTCTTCTCTCCACCAAACTTCTTAAAAACATAATCACGAAATTTACCGTACGGTCGTCCAAGAACAGTATTCATCGCACTCGATACGGCTCGAGTCTTAACCCACTCCTCAAAAGACAAACCAGCAATAACCAACTCATTCACAACACCGAAACCAACACCAAAAGAAACACAAGCAAAAGTATCAGCAAGAAACTTACGAAAACGCCCATTCGTTTCCTTGTTCACCGTTGTCTCGAGAGGCTCTGTCATTTCTGTTTCATACAGGCAATTTCAAAACACGTCTTTTGGAGAGCCACGTGGTCGATTGTGCACATAGATTCTTTTCGAATAGTTCGAACACTTGCTGCGTTGAAACCTAAGGCCCAGGGGATTGGCGTACTCCCAGTCAAACGGAACAGTCACACGACCAACAGCTTCCAACTGGTCAGAAGACAACACAGGTCGGTCCCCGGCATTGCCGGAATAATTGTTTCTTCCTTCATATTTTGCCATAGTTTTTCACCTCGCCTGTTTCATCCGATTATTAAGTATTGTTTCATTATACCTTCTTAGGTTGCATTAAAACACGTCTTGCGGACCGTTTAACAAATAACTGCCCAAGCTGTAGGCGTTTGGAGGAAAACTTTTCAAAGGTTTTGATCCCTCATTTCTCTTATTCGACTTCTGATACGTTTCCCTTAAATTCCCTCGAGGGCGGAGGGCTTCCACTGCTCCAGGAGCCAGCATAAGCGGCCCTCTAGTTCTGCCGGAATATTTTTCTTCAGATTTTGCCATAGAGTTCACCTCACTGAACCTTCACGAATTTACCATTCTTCACCTGGAAGTAATCGTAAGACTTCTCAACTTCACCATTCTCGTCAAACTCGTAAGTGCCAGAAGCACCCGTGTAAGAACCCATAGCATACAAATAATCCTTCATCGCGGTTGAAGTGCAATCAGTTGCTGCACAAGCCTTTGCAAGAATGTAAACCACGTCATACGCTTCAGGCGCATATGCAATGTTCTCTTTACCAGTTTTTGCTTTATAAGCAGCAGCAAACTTTTCAAACTCAGATGAATTAGCAACCGCGGGCAGGGTAACAGTCAAGCCTTCAGCATCAGCGCCTGCGCCAGCAATTATAGTATCATCTTTAGATGCATCAGCACCGACAATAGGCATCTTCAAGCCAGCTTCTGATGCCTGTTTAAGCACAAGAACGGCATCAGCAGGATGCGACAGCATATACAACGCATCAGGTTTTGCTTCCTTGATTTTTGCAAGCTGAGTCTTAAAATCAGCATCATCAGGAGCATATTCCTCAATTGCAACAACCTCCATACCAAGCCTGGAAGCCTCTGCCTTGAAAACATCCACCAAAGCAGAAGCCCAATCATTCTGAATATGAATAATAGCAACCTTCTGAGCACCACGCTTTTTGACAATATTCGCACCCGCAACACCCTGATTGGCATCAGAAGGAACATTCCTGAAAATATAATCCCCCGACTCTCTAATTTTCGGGTTTGTTGCAGAATACGACATAATCAAAACCTTATTCTCCTCCGCGATAGGAGCGGCAGCAAGCACAGGACCAGAACAGAAAGGACCAATTACAGCAGAAACTTTGTCAACACCAACAAGCTTTTGCATTGCGTTCGTGCTTTTTTTTGGATCACAAGCATCATCCTCATAAATAATTTTCAGAGTCTTTCCAGGAATCAAATTAGCAGAATTAATCTCCTGCACAGCCAGCTCAACAGCATCCTTTGTAGGAGCACCAATAGATGCAATATTGCCCGTTAACGGTCCAATAAAACCAAAGAGCACTTCCTTAGTTTGAGCCGGAGTAACCTGTACGCAAGCTGACAACAACAAAAATGCCAGAATTCCGATAGCTAAGAATTGTTTCATTTTGAAACCTCAACAGCTTTCCCATCCTTCACTTGTTTGGTTACAAACTTCAGGAGTGGATCGCCATTCTTGTCAAAATTAATCTTGCCAATAGCACCATCGTAATCCTTTACGTTGTACAACCAGTCACGAATCTTCTCAGTATCCAGGCCAACAGCAGAAATGGCATCTGAAATCAAGTAAACATCATCATACGCAGAAGCCATGTAAGGCGCCAAAGGCGGCTCCTTGCCCTTTTTCTCCTTATACTTGGCAAACAAAGCGGCAGCTTTAGGAGTAACATCGCCAATGCCAGGCTCAACACCAATAAAGCCCTCAAGCAAATCAGGCGCTTTCTCAACAGTGCTCTTTGCAATAAGAATTTCAGAGCCCAATAACTGCTGATTCAAACCAGACTCACGCAACTGCTTGACAACAGCCAAACCCTTAACATCACTCTGAGGATAAACAACAATAACATCAGGATTGCCAGTCTTAATCTTCAAAATCTGAGTCCTGAAATCAGTATCATCAGGACCATAAACCTCATCAGCAACAATCTCGCCGCCAAGCTCGACAAAATTATCCTTAAAAACATTACGCTGACCTTGAGAGTAATCCTTCAACTCAGAAATAACAGCGACCTTCTTCCAACGCTTAAAAGCAAAATCACCCGCAATTTTTGCAGCGTAAGAATCACTGGGCACAGTCCTGAAAACAAAATCACCAGAATTCGTAATATCAGGACTGCTAGACATAGGAGAGATTAAAATAACTTTAGCAGGGTCAGCAATAGGCGCAGCCGCAATCGTCTCAGAACTTGAAGCACCACCAAAAATAACTTTAACGCCATCAACTGTGATAAGCTTTTGAACAGCAGTGGTTGTATCCTTGGCATTGCATTTGTCATCCTCAAAAATAATCTCTACTTGTTTGCCATTAATACCGCCTTTGGCATTAATCTCCTCCAAAGCAATCATAATGCCATCATAAGCAGCAGTTCCATACTCAGCACAATCGCCACTCAAAGGAGCAATACCGCCAAAAACAATCTTTTCAGGCGTCTTTGTTGTTTGAACTTCATCAACAGCACACGCTGACAAAAACAGCAGTGCAACTAAAATCGCAATTATTGTTTTCATTTTGGTACCTCCGAATCAAGCATTTCCTTGATGTCGCTGACAATACGATCCAGATCGGACTGGGATGCGACTAGGGATTGAAGATGAAAGTCGTTCCCATCAGTTCCCCGTCCGTTGTATCCGCGCGCAGCCAAGAATTCAAGATATCTGCTGTACTTTTGAGATTCCAAGCTATTATTTTTTAAGTTTTTGATTGTCTCTGCGATATTATTTCCAAAACCGAAGATATAATGGTGATGGAAAAAACGCATAGCGACCTTTTTTTGCTCTGAATCATATTTAACATCAAGGTCCGTATTGGGCGGTCCCCACTCGTTCTTAAAGAGTATGCCTACAGCGAAGGTGCCCGCCAGCTCGTCTCCATATGCCTTTCTAACAGATTCCACGAGACTGATATCTTGCGGAGCTTCTGGTTGTGATTGTGTTTTTGTCATTTTTACCACCCAAATTGTATTACTCTAACAGTGACAACCAAAATAGGGTATATATTCTTTTTTCATATAGAATATATTCTGGAATATACGTATATTCAAATTGGCAAGGTTTATATACGAAGACGCAATTTTTCAAGCTATGCGAAGAAAAATCATCAAACAGGGAACAGCAACACTAACGCTGAGTTTGCCGGCGAAGTGGGCAAAACAATTCAAACTAAAGGCAGGAGATGAGGTAGACGTAGACGAGGAAAAACAAAACCTCGTCATAGCAGCAAAAAAACTGCCGGAAAAGAAAGACATTACAATAGAACTCACACAAGAAAACAAACACGACATCAAGCTAGTACTAACACACGCCTACAGAAAAGGATTCGACACAATCACACTAAAAGGACTAACGCCAGAATTAATGAGGACAGTAAACACCGTCACAAAAGACCTTTTACTGGGCTTCGAAATCACAGAAAGAGACGCAAAACAATGCAAAATAACAAACATCTCAGAACCAACAGAAGAAAAATACGAAGTACTGCAAAGAAGATGCTTCCTAATCATAAAAGAAACACAAACAACCATCAAACAGGACCTCGCAAAAGGAAGATACGAACACCTGAAAGAAATACAAGACCTAAAAACAGAACAAGACAAATTCACACTCTTCTGCCTAAGAATATTAACCAAGCAGAACAACACGACAGAATGGGAAATGCTCAAAAACCTGATGTACCTAGAACACGAATACTACTACTTATACGAATACCTCGTCGAGAATCCAATCAAATCTGCAAGAATAAACGAGCTAATGGAAGACCTTGACCACTACCTGCAATTATTATACGACGCAAACTACAAACAAGACATACATTTAATACACATAATACACAAGCTAAAAGAAGACTACCAATTCGGCAAATGCCTAAAATACCTCGAACAATCAAAAGGAAAAGAGGTAGTAGCACTATCATACATACGCGAAATATTCAGAAGAATACAATTAGCAACCAGTCCGATAATAGTAAAACTGTTAGAAATCAATCTTTAATGTAACTCAACCAAGTCCTCAAAAATTCCTGCTCTGTCTCAGGAATAATAGAGTTACCATCATTATCTTTCGCGGCGATGTAATTCTTGAAGTCAAAACTATTCGCAGCACGACGCGCCTCATTCACCTTATCAACGCCAAGACGAGCTACCGTACAAGTATCCTCAAGGTCAACCTTGCCCGAAGGAGTCTGGCTCTGAGTCATAGCGACTTCAATACATCTGCCAATTCTCTTGATATAAGGGTCCGTAAGACTCTGATTCAGTTCGTTCGGCATTGAATGAACATATGACATATCCCATTGCGCCTCGTTTACATGACGGAAAAAATCATAATCCAATTTTCTGCAAGCCTGTGCATACGCTTTCAGCAGATATACAACAAACCGATTATTGGAGGCGTTTTTAACAAGCGAGTCCTTGACATAAGGAGGATTATCATCAAGAGGCAAATCCTCCCTCTCAAATTCCAGACAGTCACTCAGACCAGGCTTTCCTAACTGCCCCCACGTGGATACTTTCGGCATTTTCAACTCCGTAGGCTCAAAAATCGCCCCCTTGTACAATGCAAAAGCAGCAAGAACAACAGGAACACCAAACATCAAAGCCTTTTTGCCAAGATTCTTGAAAGACTTCCAAGCACCAAAACTGTCAACAACCCCATCAACACGACTTTTGAGTTCAGCGCCGTCCTTAATTCTTTCATAAGAACAAAAATTAAGACAATCAAACAACAACTTCCTAAACCTGCGAGGAACAAGCTTAAGCTTATTCTTAATCAAAGCATTACCTACTTCGGGCTCCAAACGCACCAAAAATAATTCAGGATCAACCGCATTATTCAACTCATCCTCAAGAACATACTTGCCAGTAAACATCCTATAAGCCAAAGAACCAAAAGACCAGACGTCAGACCAAAACTCCCCACATTGAGGAGGCTGTGTGTACAAGAAACCTCTGCGGTCACTAGGAGAACGCCCAACAGTTGGAAAAGTTGAAGTACCCAAATCCGCCAACAAAAGACTTCCATTATCCACAGCAATATTATCAGGCTTAATATCACAATGCGGCTTCTTCAAAACAGTATGCATCTCACGCAAACCATTAGCCAAAGAGCACAAATACTGGTTAATTTCGGCTTGAGAAAGACCATTATTCAAATAACGACGAGAACCGCCATCATTCAGAATCCCGTCAAGAAAAGTATCATACTTGCGCATAACAACGTAATGCTTCCCATTCTTATCCACAAAAGGAAAATGAGCAATAACGTTAGCCAAAGCAGCAAGAGGTTCACCAGCCTCTTTACGCATGAATTCCGCCTCATCAAGCTTCCTCCTTGTAATAATCGCTTTGCCCTGATCACTAGGATCAAGAACTTTCAAAGCAACAATCTGATTGTTAAGACGGTCTTTAGCCTCGTAAACAGCACCAAACCAACCCCTATTCAAAAATCCAATAATCTCGTGCCTATCAGAATCAATAACCTTTTCCAAATCAGGAGAATCAGACATCTGCATCCTCCAGCACATCAATAGTAAGCTTGACCAAAGTTTTGGGCTTTAGATAACCCTCAAGAACCCGAGGAACTACAATAATCGCCTGACTGCCGTGCTTGGCAATCCTCTTGGTAATAACATATTGACGCATATACACGGTTTATGTATAACCTATATATAAGTTTTACTACTTGAGAGTGATTATAGTATAGTGGACATTGTTTTTATATAGAAAAGAATTCAAAAACGCAATATTTAAATATAACAGCCGGCTATTAGTTCTTGCGAGCACTATGGTAACGTTAACAGCTGACGTAACTGAGGAAATCAGAAAAATGACTCAGGAACTGGTTGAAAAAGGAATGTACAAATCGCAGTCTGAAGTAGTAAGAGATGCAATCAGACAACTTTCATACAAATATGCGGTTGTAAAAACTTCAGCCAGGGAAGCCAGAGCCATAGTGAAAAAAGCCGCACAAAAAACCGCGGAATCACTTTCTTCAGCAGTCAGACATATCCGCGAAGAATGAAATACATCGACACTTCTGCCTTTGTGAAATACTATGCAGACGAGTCCTTTGAGAAAGGCTCCATCGAAATACAAAGGATTATCAATGATGCCAAAGCAGGCAAAGAAAAACTCACCAGCTCCATACTACTAATAGGCGAAACCGTATCTGTATTTGACAGATGGTTCAGACTAAAAGTGATAAATGAGT
>CAYUHB010000001.1:0-1321 GCA_964444355.1 uncultured Methanosarcinales archaeon | reverse complement strand
ATTCTTCACAGATTTGGACGAATTGCTGGAATCAGGACTTGTTTTAGACCCGCTCAATTCTCTGTCAGTAACAAATAGCGTTGAACTTGTTCTAAACCATCACTTAGCAATCAATGACGCGCTTCATCTGTACAGCATTCTTTCAAGGCGCACGATGATTTCAGTATTCATCTGTTCAGACGAACACTTGCTTAAAGCTGCGAATGCAGAAAAAATCACAATATGGAATCCAGAGGTGAAATAGTGAAACAAGACTATGAAATCAAATTTTGGAAAGACTGGCTGGAAGCAGACATACTAAAAAGATACAAGCTCGTCGAGAAACTGCCGCTATTCAAAATGTGTTTGGAAATGAAAAACAACAAAATGTGGAAACGCGCATTCACAATCCTAATCAACAGCTATTTCGAGGACTTGGAATTAGCAGTGCACACAAAAATAAGATTAGAAAATAAAAAATCAGCCTAGCTCCTGCAAGAAAATCTCAACACGCTCCTTATTACTGCCCAAATGCTTCCTAGACATTATTAAAAAAAGAAAAAATTGTTTTTATATGGAAAATAAATTAAAGAACGTTTTTTGTTAATGTACTGCGGTTATTTCTTCTTCTGTGTTAACAAAAAACAGCAAACTGTTTTATATTAACAAAAACGGTATTTTAGTGCGTATTTGTTAACAAAAAACAAAGGTATTTAAATACAAACTAATTCTTGCCCATTATGGTAGTTATTGACGTGCTCAAAACGAGCATACTGGAAGAAATTCAAGGAGCCCAAAGCGAAGAAAAACAAGGCAGATTAAAAAATGCAATAATACTCTACAGCAAGGCAATGTTCAGCGTGTGCGATTACGTAATCGCAATAAACAAGCTCAAACTTCCAGAAGACCACAGAGAACGCTTCGAAATCCTAGAAAGATACTTCCCATTCATCCAAAGAACAGTCAGCAGAGTCTTCAGCAAATACATAGACACATATCTAAAACCATCAGACAAAGAAAGCTGCGAGGGAATGAAAAATGCACTACGAGAACTCAGCAATGTTGAAAAACTTGAGCCAGAAATTAAAACCGCTCTTGCAAAAATATAAGATTATAGAAGACATAATAATATTCGGAAGCCTTGTAAGAGAAAAAAGCCATCCGAAAGACATAGACGTAGCTTTACTCGTTCACGAAAAGGATAAAACAGAGAAAATTGAGGAAGAAATCAGAAAAACACTACCAGAATTCAAGATCGACATCACCATACTAACAATCAAAGAAATCTACTCTGCACTCTGGCTTTCCATAATGAAAGAAGGATGGAGCGTGGCAAAAGAAG